>SFZC01000001.1 GCA_004558955.1 bacterium
CGAATGCAATGAGCATTTAATTTTCTTGTTATTCAGAATCTGTTTGACAATTAAAATCATGTCGTCGGCATAGCAATGCCGACCTACTTTTTAATAGGCTTATTTTCAGTCAGTGTCTGTATTTTAACTCGTTGGGCAAGTATGCTTAACCGACAGTTTACCACGGGTAATCTTTCAAAATTTTCCAACCGTCACGGCGGATTTTTTCGGCACAATACATACCACTACCTCTTGTTGAACAATTTGAATTTATGGTTGCATCACTATTATTATACCCATAAGGTTGCATGTCGTTGCCTTTTTCATCTGCTATTCTTTGAAAATAAAACACATCTTTTCCGAACTGATTTGGACCTTTTCCGCCATTAATATCGCAAATAACATAAGAATATGCCACTTGCCCATCACGATCTCCTCCAGACACAAAAACAACATACAAAAACCCGTCATTGGTATAAAATGTAGTACGTGCACTTAAAGAAACAACAACAGTAGGGACTTTTGAACCATTTGCCATAATCCAAGGAGTATTCGAACTATATCCGCATTCTTGATATGTTTTACAAAGAGTACCTTTTATGTATGGAGCCCAGTAGGTTTTGAAATAATTATTCGCACCCATTGCGAACGCTTCATCAGCTGCCGGGTCACCGACTTGGTCATAAGACATCAAATAGGCTTGTTTAATCACGGAGTAAGCACGTTTTAACTTAGCAACAGTTGCACGTTTTTGGTAATTCGTTATCAAAGTTGGCAAGGTCATCGCAGCAACAACGCCGATAATGCCAAGCGTTATCAGGACTTCTGCGAGTGTAAAACCATTAGCCTTTTTGAAAAATCTCATCTTCGCTCCTTTCTACTGGATATTATCCAGTAAGATTATGTTAACATTTCCAGTAAAATTGTCAAATGAATGAAGATGAATTTTATCAAAAGCTGGGAAAACAAATAAAATTATTGAGAGAAAATGCTCATCTGACACAAGAAAAACTAGCCGAAAAATCAGGAATCAGTCTGGATTATTTGGGCAAAATTGAGGTAAATATAAATAAACCGGGGCTAAAAACTTTGCTAAAAATTTCTAACGCTTTGAACCTTCCTCTTAAAAAACTTTTTGATTTTAAAGAAGTTTAGCCGCCCCAATTTTATCTCACCTTTTAATCTTCCAAAAATTCTGCCAAAATTACGTTACTTACAAGTATTCCGTTTGGGGTGAAATTGTAGCCTCTGTCTGTTTTTGAAAGTAATCCGATTTTCAAATATTTGACTAAAATTTTGTTATATTTTTCTTCAAAATTTATCCCAAATTTGCGATTTACATTTTCAACCTCAATCCCCGACATTTTTCGCAAGCCCAAAAATATTTCTTCTTCCAACTTTTCCTGATTAGAAAGTTTGTGAGAATTTATTTTTTCAATCGGCTTCTCGAAATATTTCTCCAAATTCGTTTGATTTTCGTAGCGTTCGCCACTATTATACCCGTGTGCCCCCGCTCCAAAACCGTAATATTCCGCATTTTCCCAATAATTCAGATTGTGTCGGGATTCAAAATTCTTTTTAGCAAAATTGCTGACCTCGTAATGTTCAAACCCCAAACTTTGTAGCAATTCCACCGCTGCCAAGTACATATCCGCCTGAACATCATCATCAGGCAAGTTTTGTGGCATATTTTTATAAAAATAACAACCTTCTTCAATCTTCAAACCGTAAAGCGAAATGTGTTTCAAGCCAAGTTCCGCCGCCTGTTTCAAATCAGCTAAAAACATTTCTGTCGTTTGGTTTGGCAAACCGTAAATAAAATCCAAACTGATATTATCAAAACCGACCTTTTGTGCCGTTTTTACAACCTTTTTGACCTGCTCGGAATTGTGTCTGCGGTTAATTTGTTTCAAAATTGCATCATCAAAAGTTTGACACCCGAAACTCAAACGATTTACACCGATACCTAAAAGATTTTCCAAATATTTTTCATCAACATCTTCAGGATTTAACTCAGTTGTAACCTCGGCATTTTGTTCAAATTTGAAATTATTTATAATATTTTTTATCTCACTTGTTGTCAATAAAGACGGTGTTCCGCCCCCGATATAAAGGGTTTTGAGCAGTTCGTTTTCGTAAAAATATTCTATTTCTTTTTGCAAATTTTTCAAATACAAATCTTTTTTTTCAACAGAACAATACGATACAAAAGAGCAATAATTGCACTTTGATTTACAAAAAGGTATATGAATATAAGCACTTTTTACCATAAATTGATTATACAATGAAGGAAAATAAAAAAGACAAGTTCTCTCAAAACTTGTCTGAATTTATTGACTCAATAATAAATTTCTCTTTCTTAATGTTCTACTCTAACTTTTAATATGTCGTTTACCAATGACATAACAGCACCTAATACCGCACCTGCCACTACAAAGAACGAAGTAGGTCTGATGTGTTTGGTTACCAAATTGTATCCGTTCATAAATTGTTTTGCTGTTCTTTCCGCAACTTCGGAAGAATTTTTACAAATTCTCTTAAATTCTAACAATTCAGTAGGTTTTTCTTTTTGCAAATTGTTGAGAGCGGTTTTAATTCTTGAAGGTTTCATGCGATCGCCTTCCTTCATACCGTCAAACATTTTGATAAATTCATCTTCCGCAACAGAATGTTTATCCTTACCTTTCAATTTATCAAGATATCTTTCTGTTCTGAAGTTATACACTTTTTTCTGGTCATTAACCAAATTTGCAACTTTTATATACTCATCACTGTTTTTTTCTTCACGAGTTAAAGGCAAAGCATACTTTCCGGCCATGCCTGCCGCTGCACCGATTGCCGCACCTTGTGCCAATGGTATTAATACACTCCTATGTCCGTTATTCTGAACTGACTCTGTTCTCATAGTCCTTTTCCTTCTGTAAATCCGTTACTTATCAAGACCCCATAGCTTGATTAGCATTTACTACTTATATTTTATGTAAGAACTTGCACTTAAATATTCTAACCGAGCGAAAACTCACTTAAAACTGAGTAATCAAATTCTTATTTTGTTTCTGACATTATATAATAAAATTATTTTTTTGTCAACACTCTAAATAAATTTAGCAACAACATAATTCCGACAATCCCCAAAGTTAGGAAAAAGTCGTACTTTATAGCATTGTGTTTTGCAAAAAGACAAGCCAAAGCACCCGCCAAAATTGCAACCGAAGTAATAATTACAACAGTTTTCTTTTGTGAAAATCCCGCATGAAGAAGTTTGTGGTGAATATGCTCAGCATCGGCAACAAACGGAGATTGACCTTTGCAAATTCTTCTCAAACTTGAATATGTAATATCAATAATAGGCACTGCCAAAACGACAAACGGCAACAATATCGCAAGTGTCGCCACCTTCATAACTCCCGTAATCGAAATTGCCGCAAGCAAAAATCCCGAGAACAATGCTCCACTATCACCCATGAAAATTTTTGCAGGGTTAAAATTAAAGGTCAAAAAGGCGAGCATTGCACCCGCAAGGATAAATCCGATTAAGGCACTGATTGGATTTGCAGGAGATAACGTAATCGCCAAAATTGCCAAAGTTATGGCATTCACGGTAACTACAGAACCCGCAAGTCCGTCAACACCGTCAATAAAATTAACAGCATTTGAAATTCCGACAATCCAAAGCAAAGTAATCGGATAAGACAACAAGCCCAAATCTATTCCACCAAAGAACGGAACACTGTCTATTTGCACACCCAAAAGGTACGCTATCGTTGCGATTGAAACTTGGATTAGAAGTTTAAATTTTGCACCCAATCCGTAAACATCATCAACCAACCCTAACAGAAACATCAACGAACCGCCGAGCAAAATTCCCGACATCAATTTTCCGTAAGGGTAATAACTTAACAACACAAGGCACAAAAAAGTCAGCATTGTACTAATCCATATTGCAACACCGCCTATTCGAGAAATCGGCTTTGTATGGATTTTTCGTTCGTTCGGAACATCAACCAGCCCCTCTTTTTTAGAAAAACTGATTACCAACGGGACCAAGAATACCCCGAAAATATAGGCTATTACCGTTCCGATTATGTGTGAATGTGCTAACTTAATAATTATAATTTTGCTCCTTGTTATTAACTGTATAGCGGGTGTTTTTTACATAATTCAAGAGATTGATTACGCAAATCCGCTAACACGTTTTCATTATCTGACGAAAATATCGCAGATGCAATAATTTTTGCAACCTTACGCATATCTTCTTCCTTAAAACCTCTTGTTGTAACTGCAGGAGTACCCAATCTGATACCACTTGTTACAAACGGACTTTGCGGGTCGTTAGGTACGGTGTTTTTGTTTGCCGTAATTCCTACTCTTTCCAAAACATTAGCCATATCTTTGCCTGTTTTGCCCGTTTTTCTCAAATCTAAAGTCATCAAGTGGTTTTCCGTCATTCCGCCAACAATGTCCAAGCCTTCGTCCAACAAGCCTTGTGCCAAAGCCTTAGCATTTTTAACGATTTGAACCGCATATTCTTTAAATTCGGGTTTAGAAGCTTCCAACAATGCCACCGCTTTTCCTGCAATAATATGTTCCAAAGGTCCGCCCTGCAATCCGGGGAATACAGCTTTATCAATATCTTTTGCAAACTCTTCTTTGCACATAATAATACCACCACGAGGTCCTCTCAAGGATTTGTGAGTAGTGGTTGTTACAAAGTCACAATATGGAGCAGGTGACGGGTGAATGCCTGCTGCAACAAGACCCGCAATGTGTGCAATATCAGCCAAAAGCAAAGCACCGACTTCATCTGCAATCTCTCTGAATTTTTTGAAATCTATAACTTTAGAATAATTACTTGCACCGCAAATAATCAATTTCGGTTTGTGTTCGTGTGCCATTTTGCGGACATCTTCATAATCGATTTCGCCGTTTTCATTAATTCCATAACCTTTAACATCAAAATACAAACCGGAAAAATTTACCGGTGAACCGTGAGAAAGGTGACCACCGTTTGACAAATCCATGCTCAGCACTCTGTCTCCCGGTTTCATAGTAGCCATAAAAACCGCCATATTTGCCTGTGCTCCGCTGTGCGGTTGAACATTCGCATGCTCCATTCCGAAAAGTTCACACGCTCTTTTTTGTGCAATTTCTTCAATTACATCAATGTATTCACAACCGTTATAATATCTTTTATGCGGCTTACCTTCCGCATATTTATTTGTTAATACACTTCCGCAAGCTTCCATTACAGCCAAAGAGGTGCAGTTTTCGCTTGCTATCAGTTCAATGGTTTCTTGTTGTCTTTTTAGTTCCAAGTCGATTTGTTCGGCTACTTGCGGATCTGTTTTTCTTAAATGTTCTAAAGTCATATACTCTCCCTTTTCCACCTTATTATATACTAACAAATGGATTTTGTGCAATATGTTACTAAATAGGTAATATTTAATACGGTTAAAAATGTAACGAAAAGTTTACAAAAGAGAAACAAATTTTAAAGTTTTCAACAAGATATGCCGAAGATATATTTGTCAGGAAACAAAGGGATAAATCAAATGAGTTTAAATGTTAATTACAATTCATTATACAAAAACGGCATTGATACTTCTTTATTAAAAGATGTTTCCAATGAAATTTTACGCCGTGCCGCTCAAAAAAATTCCCAAATCTCAAATTCTGCTACAGTACAAAAAGTTAATTCTTTCGCAAAACCTGTTGAATTAGGAATCGACTTGTACCAAGGCAAACTTAACACTGACGTTCAAAAACAAATTTCTATGAATAACACTTTGCAATTCCATTTTAACCAAGCAACTTTGAATTCTATTCAATATTTGAATTCTCAAGCCGCAATGGCTAAAAAAATGGACGGTAAAGTAATTCCTGCAGCAAACGAAGTCGTTACTGAAACTCAACAATCAGCAGAAACTCCAAATTCTACACAATTTATGAGTATTTTTGCAGCCTCAACCGCAACTGATAAAAACAGTTCAAATCCGTTCAATAACCACGAACTTTTGGTTAAAAAATCAGGCAAAGATTCAGATGATGAAAAAGATAACAATTCGCTAAAAAGTATTTTTTCATAATGTTAAATAAATTTTCTCAATAAAGATTTTTATACCTTTCCTTTTGTTTACTACATTTAATCAAATATCTCGCAAGAGATATTTTTTTTATATTTATCCTGTTGTCTTATTTTTAAAATTGATATTTGAGTTTAGTATATTTCTAACCGGAGAAAGAGAGGAAAAAATGAAGAATAATTTATGGTTTATTGCAGCGTGTGTAATGGTATTTTTTGCAGGTTATAACATGAATAATGCGGCGGTGTCTTTCCCTAAATATAAAGTTGCGGTCGTTGATATTCCAACAATCCTGTCTAATTCTGAAGAAATTCAAACCCTCAAAAAAGAACAGGATAAAGAAGCTCAAGAGCTCGACACTCTTATTACAAAAGCACAAAATGATATTTTGAATGAGCACGACAGAAGCAAATTAATTCAAAAAGAAGCAGATTACAGACAACAAATCAATACTAAAAAAAGTGATATTGATAAAAAATACAACGAAAAACTGGCAAAGATTAACAAAAATATTCAAACCCTAATATCAAAAGAGGCGAAAAAATCAAATTACAACCTTGTTTTACCTGCGGGAATGGTAATTTCAGGCGGTGAAGATATCACAAACAATGTCGTAAAAAGCATGAAGTAGGGAAATCTTCTGAACAGACTAATCGGTGGGATTACAAAATGGTGTGTCATTCTGAAAACTTAGAAAATTTTTTGCAAATGTTATAATCAACATTGAACACAATTTTTAATGCTAAAAGTAGGTCGGAATTGCCTAACGCACCCCCGCTAAACGTCCGCCAATATCGCCATTACCCGTTTAAAATTTTTTGCAATTTTTTGGCAGGAGCGTATTCGGGTAAAAGTTCCAAGCAGGTATTTATAGATTTTTGGCACTGTTCAAGGTTTTTCTCCTCGTAATATGCAATATATGCAATCAAATAGTGCAATTCGGGGTCTTGATAAAACTTATCTTTAGCACGTCTCAGAAAAAATTTCGCCGCAGGGATAAATCCGTTTGCCCAAAATACTCGCCCGATAAACTTATAACATTCGGGATTATAATATGCCATATAATCGGCATATTTAATGATACTTTCGACATAATCACCCTTACAATAAAGGAGCAAAATATTCAAATCCAACTCCAAAAAATTTCTTATTTGAAAATATGTCGGAGATGATTTTATTTCACCAGTAATCATTTGCAAAAGAAATAGCCCCCAACAAGCACGATTATCGTAAGTTTTCGCCTTGTTGAAAAATTCTTCCACCTTCTCGGTTTCGTCAAGGACAAGACAGCAATATGCCGCTTCCGTATTGTAATTATGGTTTTCAAAGTAGGTTTTGCAACCTTTTATGCGACCCGATAAGAAATCTTTTTTGACTCGTTCATATTCATTATTGGAGTTCATAAAAGTTACAGCCCCCCCTATATTCAAAACTTTACAGGGTTAAATCGCTCATTACCGATTGCATCATCAAAGCCTGAATAACCTCAGGTGATAATTTTTTGTCGCCTTGCTCCGTTACATAAGGTAACAAGTCGGTAATATCGCCTTCGCCGTTTGATTTTGAACCAAATAATTTGTTTAATTCTTCAATTTCTTGTTTTTGTCTGATATATTCAGGGTCTTTTTCTAATTTTTCCATTTCCGAAGATGAATTTGCATCATAAGCCAAATTTACAGTTTCCAAACTGCTCAAATCAACAGGAGCAGCCTTACCTGTAGGTTTTCCACCTTTACTTTCTTCTTCGGCTTCCGCATTCATTTTCTTTTGAAGAGTTCTCAACTGAATTTGCTTATATTCATTGTTAAATTTCGGTGACAAACCGTTTCCGTATGGAGCATTGATAAATTTGTCAAGCTCTGCATCTTGCGTACCGAATGGCAAGTTCAAAGGTTTTTCTCCGTCTTTTCCATTCGTAGCATTTTGAATTTCAGGAACAATACTGTTTTGTAACTTCTTCATATTCTTGTTAATTAAAGTATTCGGGTCGATTGGAACTAAATCGCTCGGTGAAATTGAATCTGCGATATGAGCATTCGGATAAACAAGTTCGGGAACGTTAACATTCGGATAACAAGCATCAGTATCGGTTTTACCCATTACACAATTACGTCCGTTTGTTGCATATTTAACAATCATAGGGCAATCATTCAAAGAAATAACTTTTTCATAGGCTCTGACTGCGTTATCTTTTTGTCCGCATTTTGTATAACTCATTGCCAAATAGTAGTAAGCCATTGTCTTTTGTTCATTGGTCAAAGAAGAGAAATTTCTGTGATTTACCAAAGAAATTGACTCTTGAAGAGCACCGGCAAAATTACTTCTGCGATATTTTTCACGAATACCGTTGATAGAAGGATTAGGATAAAAAGAAATTTCGGATTTCCAAGGGTCAGGATTTTTCAAATCTGAAAACACTCTGCGTGAAGATTCACGAAGAGCTTTGTTTCTCGGTCCAATCATTTCGCCTTTATTTACGGAATTTAACACAGTGTCTAAGCTTTGGTTTTTCTTTGCCAATTCCGCTTCCTGCTTTTGTTCCTCGGTCATTTTACCGTCAGCACCGTCACTACCCGGACGCATTGAATTATTATAGAAATCACTTGTTGCACGTTCTCTATCTTGATTTGCACTTGACGGAGTGCTTCCACCCATTACATCATCATACAAGTTGTATTTTTCTAACGGGCTTGTACTCGCAAACGATACCGCACAAAATACATTCATTACAACCGCAGTCGCCAATAATAATCCGAATTTCTTTTTCATTATATTAAATCCTCTTTTATATTTCTTTTGAAAAACTTCTTCTTCTCTACGCTATTATATGATAATTTTCATATTCATACATAGTACAAACGAATGATATTTTAAGCTCTTTGTGCAAATTTACACCCACAATAATTTTGCCTGTATAAATTCAAAGATTTTGAAATTTGATTAGTCTTCAAAAAGCCGTCCTGTTTCCTGAAATTAGTCGATAAATATTCAATCGAATATTTATCAGCAATAGAATTTCCGATTTTTGTAAGTTTTTCATAATTTTTATGCGGACTTATTACCATTGAGGTTGTAAATTCTTTTATCCCCAACGATTTGGCAAGTTCTGCCGTCTTTGTCAAACGCAATTTAAAACACTTGTCACACCTTGCACCTTTTTCGGGTTCATTTTCTAATCCTTTGACATACTCGTAATATTCAGACGGATTATACTCTCCGACAATCAACTCTACCCCGAAATGTTCACACAGAGTTTTTTCAGCCTCTAAACGTTTTTGATATTCGGTATATGGGAAAATATTAGGGTTGTAAAAATACACAATAACCGAATACCCCATATCTTTGAGCAAAGATATGGGATACCCTGAACATATTGCACAGCATGCGTGCAGTAATATTTTTTTAGAAGAATTTATGTTTTGGATTTCCGCCATTTTTTCTTACCATTTCTTTTAATGCCGGATATCCGCCACGAGGAATACCCATACTAAAATCTTCTCCGACAATCATAATCGGTGTGCCGAGTTGGTCTTTAGCCACCGCAAATTTAATATCTTTTTGGATTTTGTCTTCAACAGCCTGACTGTGAGCATCTTTCTTAAGCTTTTCCATATCAAGTCCGAATCCTGAAGTTGACAAAAGTTCAATAATTGCATCTTCTGTTTCAGGCTTCTTTTCAAAGAATAAGGAGTTTACTTCCCAGAATTTACCCTGTTCATAAGCCGCTTCGGCATATCTTGCCATATTACAAGAACCGATATGGAAAGGTTGTGACAAATATTTGTTACATTCTTGGTCTAACGGCAAACTGTGATGTTCAATTCTGATATTGTCAAATTCTGTTGTCATTTTGTGAATCATCATATTGAATATATTACACATCGGACACATATAATCAGAATATACCTTGATTACAACCGCATCTTTAGCATTAGTTCCCAAAAGATTACCTTTTACCGCATATTTGTTGGTTTTAGCATTCAGAAATTCACCGATTGCACGTTGTGTTTTTAGAGAAGGAGAAAAAGTTGCACTATCAAATGCCCAACCTAAAAATGTTCCCGCACAAACCATAACAACAATAAATGCAATTCTGTACGGAACAGGTTTTAAAGCATCTACAAAATCTTTCCAACTTTGTTTAATCGCACCGACAAATCCGCCTTCAATACCACGAACCGCAACAAGTCCTATTGCCAAGTCCAAACAGTATGTAATCGCACACATAATACAAATTTTATGAATGCCGAACAAACTTACACATAACAATATCATAGAAATTACAAAAGCAATCAAGCCCAATGAAGCAATATAATGGAATTTATTTTTAAACACTTCCAAAAACTTCAAGAACGGAATCTTCTTCAAGAAATCTACACTCAAAAGCATTGTAATAAACGAATACAGAAACAAGCCCCAATAAGCAAGCGGAATCCCTAAAAATTGAGATTCGGTGGTTCTTGCAACTCCGTCACAGTCAATCAATTCACTAACCGAACAAAAACTCGGCATTGCATATCTGTTAAAGTTTGCCTGATAATATATAAACGCTAAGTCAATCGTTACAAGTACGCCGATTAAAACAATGATACTGATTGAAATCGTTTTCTGTCGTTGTAATTTATCTTCTTCCATAATAATTCCCTTTCTTATTCTTCTAAAACTATATTATATTTTTAACGCAAATTAATCAACAAACTTAACAACTAAATTACTTGAAGAAAATGCGAATTAATGGTATTATGCCATGTGCTTAGGGAAGAAAAAAGTGAACAGAAAGAATTATAAACATTTTATAGACGAATTATCAAGATTTCCAAATTGGATTAAATCTTTAGTACGTGCCGAACTGGCTAAAACCGCCACAACTTCGGACAAGTCGGTATATTCCTTCACTGAATACAGACCGATTTTGACATTCAAAGGCAGTTGCGAACTCAAAATGAGAAACACGGGTTTTGATGTAAATATTTACAATATTCTTGATTTAGTAGCAAAAGATTACAGCATTGCGGAAATTTCACTGGATACTTATTTAACGTTGGAAGAAATTGCTTCATACTTTTTGATGTGTATTTCGGAAAAATATCTTGAACAACCAGAAAATTCCAAAATTTTATCTGTCGCAAACTATCTGTCAGGCAGATACAAAATCGGAGAATATCTCGTAAGTACAAAAGTAATTTCGGAAAAACAACTTGAAAAAGCAATCGAAGTTGACCTAAATTCTAAAAATAATCGTAAATTCGGACAAATTCTCATGGATTTGGGATTTATAAAAGAAGAAAGCTTAAAAGCAATAATTTTACTAAAAGACGAAGCGAAAAAAAGATTTATTTTAGACTATCACGAAGTCCCTAAAAGCGAATTTGCATACGCAAATATGGCAGATGAGTACAAAAAGAAAATTGATGATTTGCAAACAGAAAACAAAAACCTGAAAGCAAAACTTAATCAATTATTAGCAATGGTGAAAACAAATGAATATTGAAGCAAATACAGAACCGACAAAATTAGTTATTTTCAATCGTGACGGCTTGATTGAGCGTGAACACTTCGGCTACGTTGTCAGATGTGACGAGCAGCGTGTTCTTGAAAAAATTGGCGAAGACAAACGTTATCCGTTTTTTATGAGGTCTTGTGCAAAACCTTTGCAAGCCTCTTTGATTATCGATTACGAACTTGATAAAAAATTTAACCTTACAGAGGAAGAAATTGCGGTTTGTTGTGCCTCTCATGCCGGCGAAAAAGTACACGTTGACTTGGTTCGAAATATATTGAAAAAATTTGAAATAGATGAAAGTAAACTAAAATGCGGAGTTCATGAACCGATTTCACCGACAGCACATGACGAATTGGTAAAAAGCGGGAAAGCTCCGACTTCCGTTCACAACAACTGTTCAGGTAAGCACGCAATGATGCTCGGCTTGTGCAAATTAAACGACTGGGATATGGACAATTACGACAACCCAAATCACCCGTTACAAAAAGAAATTCAACGAAAAATATACGAACTTTGTGCGGTCAAAACCGAATACCCGACAACAAAAGACGGGTGCGGAGTTCCAATATTTTCAATGCCGCTTGAAAACATGGTGAAAGGTTACTTAAATCTGTTTATGGACGAAAAATATTCAAAAATCAAAAATGCCTTTTTGAATAATGCCTATATAATCGGTGGCGAAAACAGAACGGATACCAAAATTATTGAAAAATCCGAAAACTTAATCGCAAAAGTCGGAGCAGAAGGGCTTTGTATCGTTGTTAATACAAAACTCGGTGAAGGATTTATCGTAAAAATCTGTGATTCCGATATGCGAGCAAGAGAATTTGTAACAATCGACCTGATTAACAATTTGAACTGGGCAAAAATCGACTTATCTCACGATATAACCACAAATCACGGGGACAAAATCGGCAAAGTTATTACGCTGTTATAAGTTTCAACTTAATTCTGTTACCGAAATATCCTTGAACCTCTTTGTTATACCCCGCAATTTGATTAGCAAAGTTTAGATTTTTTGCTTTACATTCGGCACGCAAGAGTTGAACACCTCTGTTATAAACATTTTGTGCGGTGTTTTTGTTGGTTTGTGGGATATTTTTGCCGTACATTTTTGTTGCCGTTGCGATATCAAAAAGTCGTCTTTTGCTCAATCCGCTCATCTCTTTTTGAGTTTTGATTGATTTGTTGTAAGTCAATTTGTTAACGGAGGCTTCCCACTTTCCCGTTTTGAGGCAGTACATCAAGCCGTTAAAAGTTTCATCATTAACAATACCTTTATTGAAGGTCAAATCTAAAACCGCTTCTTTTAAGTGTTGCGGGATTCTGTCATAGATTTTCTGCCCGCCAAGCCTTGCCACCAAATGTTCTTCAGCTTTTAACAAATCCTTTGCACAAAGCGTGCAAACCTCAGCATTAGACAACTTTGTTTTATCTCCCGCAACCAAACGGTGACCGATTCCGATAGTTTTCACACCGCTGTTATCGGTATATGGAGTGTTGTGGAATTTATTTTCAGGTAAATTTTTGTCATCTTCCAGCGATTTTAACCTTTTGATAAAATCAACACTTACGCCCATAGATTTTGCAATGTCAGATAAATTATTTATATTTTTAAGTTTTCTTGTCGGCGGAATTTTCAGAACCTGCCCCACCTTAATATTTTTTGCGGTTTGTTCATTCAATCTGTTAGCGGCAAGCAAGCCCGCCGTTGTTATACCGAACTTTTGAGCAATTTTGTCGGGGCTTTCGTTCGGTTTAACCTTGTAATCAGGATTTTTAACCGTGTTAATATATTTGGCACGATTTTTTTGTGCCTGAATTTGTTCATCTGAAATATCTGATATCATCGAAATTTCATTTTTAGCAGGTTTATTTTTTGCATTGTTAAAAATGGGCTTTTTGACGGAGTTTTTACCTTGCGACCTTTCGACATTACCCGAACCGCCCGTAATTTTAGTTTTTATTGCATTTAGCAGATTAGTTAGCCATTCCATAGATTATTCTATCCTTTTATATGAAAATACTCTTTGACTGCAGAGGTAACTTGTTCCATTGATTGTTGACGGAAATTAGCCGAGTCTATATTTTTTAAATCTTCTGCATTTGATTGATAACCCATTTCTATAAGAATTGAAGGAGTTTTTTCTTTATTTATTTGCAACAATCCGATTGATTTATGCTGAGTTTTAGAATCGTCAAGAGTTTTACAATGATCATTTGCTCCACCCTGTTTACCAAAAGAAACTAATTTATCTAAATGGCGTTCGGTTATATTAGCAAATTTTTCTCCAATCGGCGAACCTTTCGGATAAAATACCTCTAACCCTCGTGTAGTGGTATCTTGCAGAGCATTACAATGTAAACTGATTAACATATCAGCCTTATACTTTCGCTTTGCATTACATACAGGTTTTGCATCACCTGTAGTATAAACAACGGTTGCTCCTTGAGCGGATAATTCAGTTATTAATTTATCCGCAAAATTTCTATTTTTGTACCATTCAGGAATTTCTTTTCCATTTGAATCATTTGCATGAGTTCCCGGTTTAAATTTTTTCTCTAAACTCCACCCATGTCCTGCATTGACCATAATGGTCTTTCCTTTTAGAGGACCGTTAGGGTTACTTGGCTTAAATTTTATAACTTCCGCAATAACCTCACCTTTTGAGTTTACGGGAATAGGCGGAATAGCACCTGTACTGGCAACACTACGTTTACCGCCAACAGCAACTTCAAAACCATTTTCAATGTACTTTTCATTTGGTGCAGTTTTAACAACGGTTTTAGGTTTGGTAGCTTGTTGAGTTTTTACAACTTTTGAAGCCGTTGAGGTTTTTAACATACTTGAAATCATTGTATCAAGCTTTTGAGTATCTACCATACCCCAAGAATCAAACTGTTTATTCAATTCTTGTTGAAACGCATTACGATTAGATGGTGGTATATTTTTCTCTTGTGCCAGTGCATCATAAATTTTCATTACTGCATTTTTACGCACATTTTTATCATCTCCGATTTCATGAGTAATATCTTTAATCAAGGAATTTTTGCCACTTTTATTATAAGCAGTAATAATCTGAGAAGCATTTTTGGAATTAACAAAAGATAGTAATTCTTGGAATGAAGATTTCCCAATCGCTGCAGATTTTGTATCTATATCTTTTTTCATTTTAGCCGCAAGTTCACTCGGGGTAGCCATCATTCTATCCATTGTTTCTTCCATTTTTGAAGCATTAACCATACCAAATGAACTAAATTGACTATCCAGTTCTTTAACAAAATTCGTACGAACAGCAGCAGGTGTCCCTTTAGCCTTCGCCAAATTATCATAAATTTTCATTACTGCAGCTTTTCTTTTATCTTTTTTACTGCTGATTTCACTTGTAATCGTATCGACTAATCCTTCTTGAGATTTGTTTTGCGGATTATTTTTATATGCCTTTAATACGGCATCAACATTTTTGGGGTTAATTTCATTTATAAGTGCGTCAAAATCAGGTTTTCCGACTGCTCCGATTGACTTTGAACCATTATAAATCTTCTGTGCCAATTCTTTCGGAGAATACGAAGAACCCCATTTTGCCCTATTTATTTGAGTAGGAGTCATTTTGGCAGGTACGGCCGTCGTTTTCGGCTTTTGAACTGCGGCTTTGACAGGTTGTTGTTTTTTTGAAGCTGTCGTTGCAGCAGTTTTTGCTTGAGGTTGGGTTTTTGCAGTATTTGTAGCCCCGTGCTTTTTAACATAAAAACGCTCACCTTTTGAAGCATTATAATCTTTATAAGGTTTTGGCAAATTATTCAACTTACCAAATTCTTCCAATGTCATATTATATTTTCTCACAAGTGCAAAAATTCCTTTGCCTTCGGGAATTGTGTCATTCGGCAAAGAAATTTTTTGTCCAGACTTAACAGTAGAAGACTTTAGCCCTGTCCACGCCTTAAATTCATCAGGTGTCATACCAAACTTTTTAGCAATTCCCGTTAAGGTATCGCCTGATTTTATCGTTATTTGAGTCAATTTTTCATGTTTTGTCTTTTTTTGTGTTGTCGTAGCAGCAACATTTCTGATTTTTTGAGCCGGCATATTACACTCCTTATTTAATCCTTCACAAAAAAGATTAACGACAATTTTGTCATTAATCTTTAATCATGAGAGAATTTTATGTTATATTTCTTAACTTTTAATAACTAAGTGTTAAAAATTCTATCGCCTGCATCGCCCATACCCGGTACGATATAACCCTTTTCGTTCAAGTGGTCATCAATCGCCGCAGTAATAATTTCAATATCTGGATAATGTTTTTGAATATTTTCCAAACCTTCAGGTGCAGCAATTATGCAAATACACTTTATATTCTTAATCGGAATACCTTTTTGAGCATACAAATCAATCGCCGCAAGCAAAGAGTTGCCTGTCGCAAGCATCGGGTCTGTAATATAAATATAAAACTTTTCAGGATTTGGAGCTTCCATTGGCACCTTGTTATAATACCAAACAGGTTTCAAAGTCTTTTCATCCCTGTACATTCCAATATGGCGAATTGTCGCCTGTGGTAAAATATCAATCGCTTCATCAGTAAAAATCAAACCCGCCCTCAATATAGGCGAAATTATTAAATTTATATCAGGAGCAACGGTTTTTGCCTTAAAAGTCGTCAAAGGTGTTGTAACTTCTTTTTCAACAAGCGGTAAATTTTTTGCAGCCTCATACAAAAGACAACGTGTAATCTTACGGGTTGCAATACGCACGCCCTGACTATCGGTATTTTTATCACGCATTGTACACAAATTTAACAAAACCACAGGATTATTTATAACCCTAATCTTACTCATATCCATATCTTACTCCTCTCCCTCAACCTCTTTTTCTTGTTTTTTCTGTTGAGGTGTTTGCAAATGTTTCGTAAATTTTTGTTTTGTTTTCATTATCAAATCAACGAATTTGTCCAGTTTCATCAAATTATCCATCGGAACAACAGGGGTTATAACGTTTTCAGGTATCGCAAATTCTGACGGGTCCTTTACGAGTTGAGTTGAGGCATACTCGACAGTCGTAAAAATCGAATCCAAATCTCTGAAAATTTCATCAAACAAGCCCATTACCTTGTTCAATCTTGTAGGTTCTTTTACCGCAATGATTTTGTCCGTAACATTTTCCTTATCAGGCGGATAAATTTCTAAAGCTTTTGAACCACCCAACCCCGAAAACTCAACCGTAGCAATCGAACCGACAGGCAAAACCAAATCCTTTTGTGTAATCACAAATCTTATATAAACCTCATTGGAAATTATCTGAATTTGTTTGATATAACCGATTTGAACCCCCAAAAACTTCACGGGAGAACCCACAATCAGCCCATCAACGTCACTCATAAAGATTTGATAATGTTTATACTGTTTCAACGATTGTTGTTGATGATATCTTATACCTAAAACGAGCATTGCAACAATGATAAGCCATATTCCAAACTCAACCCATGCATATACTCTAATATTGGTATTTTTTTTCATACTTTTATTATACACAAAATTTTTGTATAATATAATTGTAAAATTTTATTTAATATATTTTGAGTAAATGAAAATTTTAGACTTTGTAAAATCAATAATATATGAAGGTTTATCGTATTTCGTACCCGAAAAAATGTCCTACGAAATTACGGGGAAATGTAAAAAATGCGGAAAATGCTGTAATTATATGTACAGCGTTGACACCTACACGGAAGACGAATTCAAATTTATGCAAAAACTTTTCCCCACCTACAAAAGATTTTACATAAAAGGCAAAGACGAGTTCGGAAACCTTATTTTTGCCTGCAAATTGGTAACTCCTGAAGGTTTATGCTCTGACTACAAGCACCGCCCGAGAATGTGCAGAAGATATCCCGTCAAACGCATTTCCTACCCCGCAAGACTCCACGAAGGCTGCGGTTACACGGTAAACATCAAAAAATTTGACGATTATTTACCACACAAATCACTTGATAAGAATCAAACTGCTGCCGACAAGCATAATCAAAACTCCGAGTAATTTTTTCCTGATATTTCTTTCCCCAAAAACTCTCCAACCGAAAATCACGGCAATTATCCCGGAAAGTTGGAACAAAGCAAGCGATAATCCCACATTCATTCTCTGAAACACAATATTTGTAGATAATTGCATCGCCCCAAGACAAACCGCAATGGCTAAAGTTAAAAGAATATCTTTGCCCAAAAATCGCACAGGTTTAATTTTAAACACTCCCAAAAGAAAAAGCGAAAATAAAAATCCCGTAAAGCACCACAAAATGAATGCTTGCGGAGCAGAAGACATCAAAATTATCTTTTTAATCACGACCGCTTCTCCGCCCGTGAGTATTAATGCCACAAATCTTAGCAAAATGTCTTTTCGCTTGATAACATTGATTATTCCGCCATTTTCTATAGTATCAAAAATATACCAACTTCCGTAAATAATTAACAATACACCCAAAAGTTCGACTACAGTAGGAATTTCGCCCAAGAACACCGCTGCAAGCACAAGTCCCACAATGCATTTATATGAATTAATAGGTCCTAATATAGACATTTCGCCGTATTGGAGGGCTTTGATTAAGCAAATTGTTCCCGAAGTACACAACAATCCCGCAAAACATACCAACAACCAATATTCCCCACCGTAAGAACCCCAAGAATAGTTTTTTAGTGCGGGATACAGACAAAACAACGTCAAAAATCCGTAAGAATAAGCATTTATAAGAACAGACGAATGTTTCACGGACAACAATTTTTGCACAAAATTAGCAACGGGATTTGAAATAATTCTTACAAGCAAAGCAAGAATTGTACCAAACATTGCCTACATCATTCCTTTTCTATTGAAGAACACCGCAACAATGCAAGTTGCCGTAACGGAAATTGTGATGACAATCAAAAAACCGAGCGGATTGTTTCCAAACGGCATAGGAACATTCATTCCCCAAAAACTACCAATCATTGTCGGAATAGACATAATAATTGTAATTGCCGCCAAAAATTTCATTACAAGGTTCAAATTATTGTTAATAATTGATGCCATGCAATCCATCATACTTTCAAGAATTGTTCTGTGCATTTCAACCATTTCGGCAGCCTGTTTGTTTTCAATGATAACGTCTTCCAACATATCAATGTCATCTTCGGTAAACTTCAAAATTCGTTGCAAAGATTGAGTATTAACCATTCTCAAAAGTTTTTGCAACACCAACTGATTATCCTTCAATGCCGTTGTGAAATAAACAAGGGATTTTTGGATTTCCATTAACTGAAAAAGAGCCTTGTTGTGAGTGGTTTTTTTCAAGGAATTTTCAATATTTTCGGTCTGTTTGTTAATAATATTCAAATATCTCAAATAAAACTTTGCGGCACGAAACAAAATATTCAACATGAAATTTGCTTTGTTTCTTGTGTCGAAGAATTTTGTCGTATCAGCATTGAAAGAATTAATAATTTTATTTTCGTGAGAACAAACGGTAATAATACTTTCAGGAGTAAAAATCAAACCTAACGGTAAAGTATCAAAATTGCCCTCATCGTCCATAACAGGAACGTTGGTAATGATTAAGAGATTGCCGTCTTCAAAATCCATACGAGATAACTCATCAGCGTCCAAAGAGTTGTTTAAAAAGCTTTCATCTAATCCTAAAACCAAAGAAACTTTTTGTATTTCTTCTCGTGTCGGATTTATCAGATTAAACCAAGACCCCGAAACCGCTTGGTTTAGGTTCAAAGTTTCCAATTCTCCGTCATCTGTGGTCTTAGTAATTTCCAGCATATTTTTGAGTCCTGTTATCGTTCGCATATTCATTAAACTACACAATTTGACAAAGTGCAATAGTTCAAAAAATGTAGATTGTTTAACAAGGATTTTTGGGACTTAAGCCTTGATTTATTTTGATTACGAAAGAGACTCTGAATCACCGAGTAGAAACAGAAAATTACGTTTCGAGTTCCTCTCAACTCATTTTCTAGTCAGTTCAGAGTGATGAATAGGATAGCTTACCAAACATCTCGTCATTCTGAAAAGCTTAAAAATCCTTTGAGTTTACGAAAAATCCTACTTAATCAAATCTTTAATAACTTCACCTGCGATAATCAAACCCACAACAGGCGGAACAAATGCCGTACTTCCCGGGATTTGGTGTTTTACCGTACATTTTCTTGTTCCCGGAGAACAAACACAATGAGCCTTACAACTAATCGACATATCTTCTTTTGGTGTGATAGGCGGTTCTTTTGAATAAACGACCTTTACTCCCGTAATTTTACGCTTTCTCAACTCCGTACGAATTACTCTTGCCAAAGGGCAAACCGAAGTTTTGGAAATATCCGCCACCTCAAACCTTGTCGGGTCAAGTTTATTTCCTGCACCCATTGCACAAATTATAGGAGTTCCCGCAGCTTTTGCCTTCTCAATCAACGATAACTTCCCGACAACCGTATCAATCGCATCAATTACATAATCATACTGGCTAAAATCAAACTCCGACTCGGTTTGCGGAGTATAAAAAGTTTGGTAAGTATTAACAACCGCATTCGGATTAATCTCCAAAATTCGCTCTTTTGCCACGTCAACTTTGTATTTGCCGACAGTTTTTCGTGTTGCATAGAGTTGTCTGTTCACGTTTGTAATGCAAACTTTGTCATCATCAATAATATCAATAGTGCCAAGTCCGCTACGAATAAGGGCTTCCACCGCATACGCACCGACTCCGCCTATCCCGAACACTGCAACTCGTGACTTTGCAAGTTTTTCGATACCTTCTTTACCTAATAATAATTCTGTTCTTGAAAATTGATTTAACATTGAAAAATCCTTTGTTTACCGAAATCAGATTACAATAAAAAATTTTTCCGCTCAAGAAAAATCCGCAAAAATTTACGCCCCCGTAAAACCTGTATCTGTCAAAAGATTTTCACCGTTTGCAGAAGCAACCGCCATTTCATCACATCTTTCGTTAAATTCATGTCCGTTGTGACCTTTAACCCAAATAAATTTCACATTATGATTTTTCTTAGCCTCAAGCAAACGTTTCCACAAATCCTGATTTTTAACAGGTTGTTTATTCGCACCTTTCCAACCTTTTTTTACCCAACCATCAACCCATTTTTGATTGAACGCATCAACCAAATATTTTGAATCAGAAGTCAATTCAACATCACACGGTCTTCTCAGGGCTTCAAGTCCGACAATCGCAGCCAAAAGTTCCATTCTGTTATTTGTTGTCACCGCAAACCCTTGTGTAATCTCTTTTTTATGAACTCTTCCATTTTCATCTTCAGCAATCAAAATCGTTCCGTATCCGCCTTTCCCAGGATTACCGCTACACGCCCCGTCCGTATAAATTTTTATTAGCATAATTTTCCTTTATTCTTCCGTAATATCCCAAACTTCCAAAATATCATCAGGTATTCCGTCCAAAAATCGTGACGGCTTTGACAATACCATATTCATTGAATAATCATACATATCAACAGGATATGTAATATATAAATTATTTTTTGCCCTTGTTGTCGCAACGTACATCAAACGCAATTCCTCGTCCATTTCCTCTTCGGAATTGAACGAATAAACACTCGGAAATCTTCCGTCAACCGCCCCGATAATGAAAACACTGTCCCATTCCAAACCCTTTGCGGAATGAATTGTCGAAATCGTCAAAGCTTCATCATCACTGTTCTTTTTATACATACCTTCAACACTTGCATCAGGCGGTTCTAAAGCCAAATCGCTTATAAAATCTTCCAAATTTGAATACTGAGTAGCCAAGTAACTGAAATGGTCTAAATCCTTTTCTCTTTTGTTAAAATCGTCATATTTATCCTTCAAAATCGGGCGGTAATATGCTATTACCTCTTCCACAATATCAGAAGGCTTTTTGGTTGCAACCAAACTCCGCATTTTGTCTAACACTGACAACATCGGCACAATACTATCAACTTTTTTTGAAGGCAAAAGTTTCACATCAGGCTTCAACTGCCCCTTTATCACGGGAATAACGGAATTTACAGTAGATGCCCCGACACCCCTTAATAAAAGCAAAATTCTGTTCAAACTGATAATATCATCGGGATTGATAACAACACGCAAATGAGCAACTATATCTTTTATGTGTGCAGTTTCCATAAATTTTGGACCGCCAAATTTTTGATACGGTATTGCTCTTTTTGAAAGTTCAATTTCTAAAGCATAAGACATTCGTGCATTTCTTGTCAAAACGCAAATATCCGACAAATTTATATCTTCGTCCAACAATTCCAAAATTCTTTGACAAATAAAATCCGCTTCCATTTGGGTATCCTTTGCACAAATCAAAGCAGGCACAATAGGCGATACAATATTTGAAAACAGGGTTTTTGCATATTTTTCTTTTGCTTTTGAAATAATTGTATTGGTTAATTTCAAAATATTTTGTGTACTTCTGTAATTCTGTTCCAATTTTATAATCGTTGTACCTTCAAAAAGTTTAGGAAAATCCAAAATATTGCGATAATTTGCTCCACGAAACGAATAAATACTTTGTGCATCATCTCCAACAGCCATAATATTGTTGTGTTCAGATGCCAAAAGTTTTATTACATCGGCTTGTAAAGTGTTCGTATCTTGATACTCATCAACCATAATATATTGATATTGGTTGGACAAATTTTTACGCAAATTCTCGTTATTTTCCAAAAGCAATTTGACATACAAAAGCAAATCATCATAATCCAAAACGGAATTTTCACGTTTATACGCAACATACGCCTTGTGAATTTCTATAATTTTATCTTCACAATGTGCAAATTGCGGGAATTCCTCTTGAATAATTTGTTTGGTCGGCGTTTCTTTATTAATACTTTTTGAATAAATTTCTAAAATTGTACCTTTTTTCGGAAATCTTTTTTCCTTTTTTGGAAGCATCTGTCCGACAATGTGAGAAATAATATCTTCACAATCAGACTTATCCATAATCGTAAAATTATTTTTTAATTTCAAAAATTTTGAATATTTCCTCAAAATTAGGTTTGCAAAAGAGTGAAAAGTTCCGCCCGCAACCTTCTCACAACGTTCATCGAGCACCAAAGAAGCACGAGATAACATCTCGGCTGCGGCTTTTTTCGTAAAAGTCAAAAGCAAAATATTATCAGGATTGACACCGTCCTCAATAAGCCTTGCTACACGGTAAGTAAGTGTTTTTGTTTTTCCCGAACCGGCACCGGCAATAACCAAAACCGGACCTTTTTTAGTTGTAACGGCAGACAACTGTGCAGGATTTAAGTCGTTTTCGTAATCGACTTTGTAATCCGTTTTGACAACATTTTTCTTTTTCAGCACATACTTTTTATGTGCAGGCTTCTTCTCCTCAGTCGTAACAATTGCATCTGCCATAACAGAATTATTATAATTCAGGACTTAGAGCTTTTTCAATGTTGTTATGTAAATTTTTGATAAGTTTGGGAATTCTTCGCAGATTCGTGCTTTGTAACAAACTGATAAATTTCGTTCAATATCAGTCTTAAAAACAGACTCTGAATCTAGTTCATAATGACTATTTGGTTGAAATTTACGAATAATAATGTCGTTTTAGTTCATCAACACAATCACCGCCGTATTTTAGCAGAATTTCATCAGCCAAAATCCACGCAACACGAGCCTCTGCAACTACCGAACACGCTTCAACCGCACAAACATCAGACCTTTCAAAATGAGCTTCTGTTTGCTCCATAGTTTCGGAATCAACTGTTTTTAACGGAGTTCGCATTGTAGGAATCGGTTTCATCACACCATAAACCACCAAATCTTCGCCATTTGTCATTCCGCCTTCAATACCACCTGCGTGATTGGTTTTTCGCTTAACCTCGCCATTTTCGACAAACATTTCATCATGATATTGCGACCCCTGATACCCGAGCGGATTTGCACCGATTTCCACCACTTTAACAGCAGGAATACTCATAACCGCCTGTGCTAAACGTCCATCAAGTCCTCTATCCCAATGAACATGCGAACCCAAACCCACAGGTAAATTCGTATAAGTTACAACAAATTTTCCGCCGATTGTATCGCCTTTTCCTCGCATAATATCGACTTCTTCATTGAAATTTGCGGAACAACACGCCGAACCTATTTGAAGAACCTTTGAACTGCCTGTAATCTCAAGCTCTTTTAACAATAATTTTGCAACCGCCCCGACAGCAACCTCAATGGCGGTTTTTCTTGCACTGGAACGCTCCAAAATATTACGCAAATCCTGTTGGGCATACTTAACACTCCCCGCATAATCCGCATGACCGGGGCGATATGTGGAAAATTTCTTTTCATCTGTCACATCTTCGGGGGCAACACTCATAATCTTTTGCCAAGACTCAAAATCACGATTTTTCACAACAAGAGTAACAGGTGAACCCAATGTTTTGCCAAATCTGACACCTGAAGTTATTTCAACGGTATCCGTTTCAATTTTCATTCTCTCACCACGACCATAGCCTTGTTGACGGCGTTTAAGTTCGTTATTTATAAAATCAACATCAATATTAATTCCTGCGGGCAAACCTTCTATTATTGCAGTTAAACATTTGCCGTGACTTTCTCCTGCCGTTAAAAACCTAATTTTTTTCATCTTTAATTATTTTCCTTTCGTCTTAAAAATGCTTGAACTTTCGTTTGCATCATTTCTTCGGTAATTTTCAAACCGGAATCGGTTTCTTGTACAATTTGATACATTTTAAGCCAATAAGTTTCCTTTGATGGCTGTCTTTCTGCCGTAATTTTCACCCCTTGCGAAGTTTTTTGGGCAATAATATTCCTGTACTTGTTCTTATACCTTCTAAGTTTAGCAGTTTTTTGTCCAATTTTCAATTCTTTAAAATATCTTTTTGTCGGCACAACCACCTCAACGACTTCCCCCGAAGGTTTTACAACCTCTCGGATAATTTTCGCATTCGGAGAATACATCTCAAGCAAGTCGTCATTATAAGAATTTGCAAAATCCGTGTATTTTACAAAAAACTCCATAGCCTCTTTCGGGGTTTCGGAATATGTCGCAACAATTCCAAACATTACTCCAAAAATCGCAATTAATATTTTCATTCTAGTCATCTGATAAACCTCTCTTGAGTAAGTTTTGCCAATATTATAAAAATATACACTTCCCCGACACGGTAGAAAAAACTATAATTTTTGTGTAAACTGAAAGTATTATGAATAAAATTTTATTAGTTGATGATGTTCCGGGGTGGGTTCGATTTCACAAAACAAACCTTGAATACCTAAATCTCCCAAATACCGAAATTGACACTGCATATAGTGCAAAAGAAGGTTTAGCGAAAATTGAAGCAAACATTGATGCTCCGTTTACCGCCATTTTTACGGATTTACAAATGGAAAGCGATTTTTTACCGAAATACGCAGGGGAATGGCTTGTCTATCAAATAAAAACTTACAAAGAATATAAAAATTCAAAAATCATCATAGTTTCGGCGTCTCCTCAAATCGAACATATCGCAAAGCAATACAATGTTGATTTTATTCCAAAACCTACAATCAGAAATGCTGACTGTAGCATTTACAAAAAATTTCTCAACTGATTTTTTAATTTCATAAAAGGACTTAATTTAAACTTTTCAAAAGGTCTGAAATGTCGAGGTTTCCGCCGTTACGACCGACACCGTTACGGGTAACATCAACCGAATAAGCACCTAAATTTATTGCGGCTAAAGAGTTTTCTAACGCATAGCCCTGATTATTATGAGCATGAAAACTTATGTTTTTATACCCCAAAATTTTGAATTTGTTATAATACTGTGCGATTTCAGAAGGTTTCAAAACACTGTAACTGTCTGCAAAATACAGGCTTTCCAAAATTTCTTTTCGCTCCCACATATAAAGGTACAAATACCCGTCCGCATCAATATTTGAAACATCCATTAACTGAACAAAAACTCTATAACCTTTGTCATACAAATCTCCTGCAATCTCTAATGCCGCTTGAATTTTATCAGGATGAGCGGCAATTCTTACAAAATCTATATAATCATCATTTCGTCCCACAAAATCTTCAGGATTATACCTTTTGACATCCGTCATCACTCCGATTAACAAGTCATTTTTTATATTTGCAAAAGGTTTTGCAACTTCAGACAAACAACGATAAAATCGCCCTTTTCCTTCTGTTTCCAAGTAATTTCTATAACCTATTTCACAATACGAAACCTTATTAGCCTTCAAAAACTCAAGATGAGAAAAAATATATTCATCAGAATATTCCCAATTATCGGCATAACCGCCATCTCTTGTTGTACAATCCAAAATTTTAACCATATATGAATATTACCATATTTTTTACAAATTGTCACAAAATTATTACCGTGTCGGATAATTTATTTTGTCCTTCAAATATATAACATGTTTATATCGAAAGGAGAGCAATCAAAATGAGTTTAAACACATATCAAGCCGAAGTTGTATCAATGAAGGAGCTGAAAAATCTGTTCATAGAAATGACCGCCAAATATTGCAATATGCACTGCAAGCACTGCTATATAGACTTCCCAAAATATAAAAAAGTTGAAGATTTTATAAAAATTGACGTAATAAAATCAGCATTAAACGACCTGCAAAATGAGGAATTAAACTGCATTTATTTAACAGGTGCAGAACCCATGACCCACCCTGATTTCAACGCAATTTTGAGATTATGTTTAGAAAAAACAAATGTTTGCATTTGCACAAACGGCTCATTTATCAATGAAAAGAAGGCAAGATTTTTGAAAAAAGTTGAAAACGAATCGGATTATCAAATATTTTTCAAAATCAGTCTTGACCACTACAATGAAATGCAAAATGACACGATAAGATATCGTGGAGCATTTCGCCATGCGGTTTTTGCACTGAAACATTTACTAAAATATGACTTTACTCCGATAATTACAGTAACAAATTATTTTAAACTTTCGGAAAGCGAAATTTACGCAGAATATTCAAAACTTTTCAAGAAAAATAATTTCAACCTGAACGAAAGTAATATTCAGATTATTCCGTATTATGACAAAAATTCACCGCTTGAAGAAGTTAAACCCTGCAAAAACAAAGACAAACTCGACTGCATAAACGGTAGAACCTTGACTACAACAGGAATTTACACCTGCCCATTTCTTGCGAACGATTACAGAGGTCGCAGCGGAAGCACTTTTAACGATTACAATAAAAAAAGTTCGCTTGAAACGAACTTTTGTAATCTTTGTGTAAATTCTAAAAATACAATATTTTCTATTGATTATTCACAACTGAATTAATTACTTTTTAGCGTATAGTTTAACCTTACAGTTGATTAACAAAACTTTTTTATTCTTTTTGTAAGGTACGATTTCAATCTGTTGAATATCTAAAAAGTGGTCGTGTTTGTACATTTCTTTCAAGAAATTATCGTAATTTGAATAATTTGCAATCATTTCAATGTTCAGACGAGCAACATTGTATTGGTCTGAAGCGTTTTGAGCAAAAGCATCATCCGTAACATCTTTGTCATATTCGTATTTGATTGAACGAATTTTGATTTGATTTGCTCTAACCAACTGCAAGATTTCAGAAAATTCACCGGCAATAGCCGCTTCCGAATCAAAACCTGCCATAATCGGCTTGTAGAAAGGTTTGTCAGCATTTGATGCGTCATTTTCCTTTTGAGCAATTTCTGCAGCAGAAGCGTTCAACTGGTCAAGTTGTTCTTGCTTCTGTTTCAGTTGCTCAGTCTTCATTTTGATATCATTATTCACAATTCTGTAATTATTCAAGTTACCGAAAACTTTTGGTAAAAATAATCCAATCACCACAATGAGAATGAATAAAATACCTATCGGCAGCATAAATTGTTGAAGTTGTTTATTATCCATATTGTATCCTTTTAATATTTACACATTATCTATATAAATTATTGATTTGTATTTTGCTCTTCCTGTTGTTGAGCATTGTCACCATTATTTTGGTCACCGTTTTCATTCGTTGCCGGTGTTGTATTTGTCAACCTATTCATAAAGGTTTGCATTTGAGAATCAGTCATATTAGTGATTTCAAAAATATACGGTGCTGAATCGTAAGGCGAAATTGTATCATTTACAACCTTATCCAAAGAACCTGATCTCAAGCCCAAATTGCTGACACGAAGATTTGAATCCACCAAAGAATCTTTCAAATTCTTGAAGAATACATAAACATCTTCAACTGTATTTGCACAACCTTTGATATCAATTAATCCGTCATCTCCCGTGATGAAATAAGTCAAATAAAGACTTTTCGGAACTGACTCACCCAATGCTGCGTAAGCCATAATCTTTGTTCTGTTGTTTTTCAAAGTTTTTCCGATTTCTTCGACAGGATCAAATGCTGTTTTTCCTTCGGAACCTGATTGTTTTTGAGCAATTTGTTCATCTATTTGAGCAACTTGAGTATCGATATCGGCACTTTTTGCTTGAACATCATTAAACATTTTTTCTGTTTGACCTGCACTGAAATACAAAATACCACCGATTACAACAAGCAATATCAAAGAAATAACAGTCGCAATTTGTGGAGTAATTCCGCCGATTGTAGCAACTTCAGCAGTTTTTTCGGTTGCCCCCAAGAAGTTTACGTCTTGGTTAATCAAACCTGAAGGTGCGGTCGAACCGTAAGCACTCAACGAAACTTTAACCTGATCATCAGGAAGAACGTTCAAACCGAAGTCTGCCAAAGGTTCTTTTCTGTATTGGTTGTCTTCAATCGCAACAGATTGACCGCCAAATTGTAATCTTTCTTTTAATAATTCGGCAGAAACCAAATTTGTTTCGGAAACGATAACAAATGAAGTTGACGGAGAATTCATCAAAGCGATTTGTGCCGCATTTTCAATTTCAGTATAAGCTTCTTCACCTTCAAAAGATTTCAACGGCATTGGTTCTTCATAGTATTCCAACAATCTTTTGCCTTGCAAGCTCAAAAGTTGAAAACCGCTGTTGTTGATAATCATCAAAGTCCAAGAACAACCTTCATCTTCCATTTGTTCTCTTGCTAGACCCGTTACATACAAGCCTTTCAAATCTGCAAACATTGAACAACCGACACTAACCAAAACCGCACCGATTGAAGTTAAGATTGCACTGATTTCAGCAACAACTTCCTGTTGAACCGCAGTATAGAAAACATTTCTTGAATCCGAATTTGTAGAAATTTGAGCATCAAACCAATATGGCACCGGAGTTTTTCTTTTGAAAATATAAGATTGTTCCAATTCACCCGTTACAATGTTTGTAATCGCATTATCATCAAGAAGTAATTGAATCCCCTCTTTCAAACCAAACCAAACTGTTGGCAAATTCAAATGCACATTGATTTTTGAAGAATCAATATTTCTGCTTTGCAAAAGTTCAATTAAAGAACTTTTAAATGTGTCATAACTTGCAATTTCTCTTGCCGCATCATTATAATCCAACGGTGCCTGAGCATAAGTCCTGATTACACCGGAATTATCGACTTCCAATATCTCTAAACCGCAAGCTGTGGACACTGATACATACACATCTCTTCTTTTCCCGCCGCCCAATAAACTGTTTAATGACATATCTACCTTTTCGTTTTTTTTACTATTATCTTTTTTTATTATACAATATTTTCTATAAATAAAAAAATCTTAACATAAATTTACACCAAATGGAGGATAATAATATCAGATGCAAAATTTAGTCGAGAGCATAAATAGGTTAAAGAGAGAAAAGAATGCAGTAATTTTAGCACATTGTTACCAACCGCCCGAAATTGATTTAGTTGCGGATTATGTCGGAGATTCACTGTTTTTAAGCCAAATGGCGGCAAAAACAGAAGCAGACATTATCGTTTTTGCGGGAGTATTTTTCATGGCTCAAACGGCAAAACTGCTTTCTCCAAACAAAAAAGTTTTATTACCTCAAATTGATGCAGGTTGTAGAATGGCAGACATGATTTCCTACAACCAGTTAATCGAGTTCAAATCAAAACACCCAAACCTGCCGACCGTATGTTATGTAAATTCAACAGCGGAAGTAAAATCAGAATGCGACATGTGCTGTACGAGTTCAAATGCTGTAAATATCGTAAAAAGCATGAACGCAGACAAAATTTTGTTCCTTCCTGACACATATTTAGGGAAATGGGTGGAAAAGCAACTCGGAAATGTAGAAATTATTACCTACCCCGGATTTTGTCCGACCCACTTGCAAATCAGACCGACAGATATCGAAAAAATGCGACGAGAACACCCAAATGCACTAATTCTTGCCCACCCTGAATGCCACACCGCAGTATCAGAAGCGGCAGATTTTGTAGGCAGCACGACTGGAATCATGAATTATGTTCAGAACAGTTCTCATAACGAATTTGTCATCGCAACCGAACAAGGTGTTACCGACAGACTCAGACGAGATTATCCTGAAAAAACAATCATTCCGATTAAAAACAGTTTAATCTGTCCGAACATGAAAATGACTTCACTTGAAGATATCAAAGAAGTTTTGACAAACGAAACAAATGAAATTTTCGTAAAAGAAGACATTGCTAAAAAAGCGGTAAGATGTATTGACAGAATGATGGAGGCTTCAAAATAAAAATGGAAAACAAATCTGAAACCACAGATATAATTTACGGTAAAAACTCGGTAATGGAAGCCTTAACGGCGGGTACTCGTGAAATTAATAAAATAATTATCTCAAAAAATATTCACACTGACGCAAAAATCAGCAAAATTAAAGAATTGGCACAAGCCAAAGGGATAATTTTTCAATTTGTGGCAAAAGAGAAATTCCAACCTTATGCAGAATTTAATCATCAGGGAATTATTGCACAAATTTCGCCGATAAAATACACAGAATTAGAAGACTTTATGGAAAGCAAAGACCATACAAATTCTTCACTCGTAATTCTTGACGGGGTGGAAGATTCTCACAATTTAGGGGCAATAATCAGAACCTGCGTTTGTGCGGGAGTTGACGGGATTATAATACCTTCCCGCAGAAATGTTCAAGTAAATTCGACAGTCGAAAAAATCAGTGCGGGGGCGATAAATCACATTCCCATAATAAAAGTAAATAGCCTTGTTAACGCAGTTCAAAAACTAAAGGATAATAACTGGTGGATAATTGCAACGGACGCATCAGCAAAAGATAATTATTATGATGTTAAATACAATGATATGAACTTTGCAATCATTATGGGTGCCGAGCATGCCGGAGTTTCAAAATCGTTATTGAAAGCGTCCGATTTTGTGGTAAAAATTCCAATGCAAAACAATTTCAACTCACTTAACGTTTCAAATGCACTCAGTGCAATAATTTTTGAAACACTAAGACAAAAACTTTCCAATAACAAAAATAAATAATCTGATTAGATGAACCCAAAATCATTGTTTGGTAATATCATAATAAGTAAGATAGGAGAGCTTTGTGAAAAAAGAATTTGAATCTTTTGGAATACTGACAGATGATATTTCAGATGAGAACGTAGATTTTAAAAAATTACAAGAACTTGAAAACGAGGAAGAAGCCGAAGACGGCGAAGACGTACTAAAATCCGTTGAAGTTCCAAGCGTTCAAGAAAATATAATGACTGTTAGTTCAGATGACAGCGTGAAAATTTACCTGCGACAAATCGGTAAAATTCCGCTATTGTCTTCTGCGGAAGAACTTGATTTGGCAAAAAAAATCCAAGACAAACATGACGATTTCGCCAAAAATGTTTTGGTTAATGCCAATTTAAGACTTGTCGTAAGTATTGCAAAAAAATATATCGGCAGAGGCTTGTCCTTTTTAGACCTTATTCAAGAAGGAAATGTCGGGTTAATCAAGGCTGCGGGAAGATTTGACTACAAAAAAGGCTACAAATTTTCAACCTATGCAACTTGGTGGATTCAACAATCAATAACCCGTGCAATCGCAGACAAAGCAAGAATTATAAGACTTCCTATCCACATGATTGACTCAATCGGAAAAATCAGACGTGCAACACTTGATTTGACAACAGAACTCGGACACACCCCGACAAAACAAGAAATTGCATACCGTTTGGGCTTGCCTGTCTCAAAATTAACCTCAATCATAAAATCTGCACAATCAACAGTGAGCATGGACACCCCAACCTCAAGTGATGAAGATTCTTCAAAAATTGCGGATTTCATTATTGATAAATCTACAATCACACCTGACGGCAAGGTTACACACGAGAACTTGTTGCAAGATATCAGACAAATTTTGAACCAATTAAGCCAAAAAGAACGTGACGTTTTGATTTTGCGTTACGGATTGGACAATAACGGAGTGAAGAAAACTCTTGATGAAATCGGCTCACAATACGGAGTTTCAAGAGAAAGAATCCGCCAAATCGAAAACCGTGCAATCGCAAAACTTAAAAAACTTTGCAAAAACGAAAAACTCCATGACGGCTTGATGAATTATTTTGGAAGCTAAAATAATTCTTATAATTTAGCACCGCATTTTGGACAATTTTTTGGAAGAGCTCCGTCTTTTGCAGGAATTTTTGCTCCACAAAATTTACAGGTCTTGTTTTTGTCACGCAATAGAAAAGCAATAAGAATTCCCAAAAGAGATGTTACCACCAACCAACAAACTCCAATAAAGAAAATGAATAAAAACAAAGAGCTAAACACACTTGAATAATAAAGTGGCGAAACACCGTAATCATCATACGCTTCTGCGGAATAGTAAGCCGGTTGAGAGGTCGTAGTTCTGCGTGTCACAACAGGCATTGCATTTGCGACAAGTAAATCGTTATTCAAACTCAAAATTTTACTATTCATCATATTTAATATATCATGTTAATAAAAATTATTACAAGAAGGCGGAGAAAAAATGTACAGAATCGGACTTGGCTATGACATACATAAACTTGTTGAAGGGAGAGAACTCATAATCGGCGGAGTCAAAATTACTCACGAAAAAGGCTTGCTCGGACATTCCGATGCAGATGTTTTAATTCACGCAATAATAGACGGAATGCTTGGAGCGTTGGCTCTGGACGATATCGGAACAATTTTTCCAGATACCGACCCGAAATATAAAGATATTGACAGCACGGTGCTGCTAAAACACGTTTATGACCTGATTAAAAGCAAAGGATATTCCATTGTAAATATTGACAGTAATATTATTGCACAGGCTCCCAAAATGATGCCGTATATTCCAAAAATGAAAACAAGACTTTGCGAAATGCTCGGCATAGAAAATCATCAACTTTCAATCAAAGCCAAAACCAAAGAAAACTTGGATTCAGTCGGTCAAAAACTCGCAATCGAAGCCAATGCCGTTGTGTTGTTGGAGAAGGAATAAAACAATGAAGCAATCCAACCAAGACACCGCAACGCTCTAGTCATTCTGAAAACTTAGAAAATTTATGCGAATGCAATGAGCATTTAATTTTCTTGTTATTCAGAATCTGTTTGACAATTAAAATCGTGTTGTCGGCATAGCAACACCGATTTTTCCCAGTGTTATCAGGACTTCTGCAAGTGTAAAAGCTTTTCTTGATTTTCTCATTCCCATATAATTCCTTTCATGTTTACCACCTATAGGTGAAATACGCAAATCATTAAACATTTCACAAGAAGAGTTAGCCTTCAAGATAAATTCTGCAAGAAATTTTATCGGTTGTATCGAACGAGGCGAAAAATCTCCAACAATTTACACACTCTATAAAATTTCACTTATTTTAAACACAACAATCGATGCCCTAACAAAAAATTAAAATATTACTACACACCAAATCACATGGTATAATAAAATCATGGACGAAATTGAAAAGAAATACGAAGATTTTATATCAACTGTCAGTCACGAACTGAGAACGCCGTTGACCTCTATTCGAGGGTTTTCGCAAACCTTGTTGGCTTCGTGGGACAAACTCGATGATGACAGCAAAAAAAAATTTATAAAAATTATGGAAGAGCAATCAAACAGGCTCATTCATCTTGTTGAAAATATGCTCTCGGTTACTCGTATTCAATCATCTTCGCAAAAAATAGTCATGAGCGAGGTTAATATAAAAGCTCCTATCGAACAAATTATTTCGATTGTCAAAAACCAATACCCGAACCAAAAATTCGAGTTCAATTATAGAAAAGATTTGCCATGTATTTTTGCGGACAAAGACAAATTCCAACAAATTATGACAAATTTAATCGAAAACAGTGCAAAATATTCTTACGGCGACAACAAAACCGTGATATCAACGGGAATTGACAACGATAATATTTACATAAAAGTTTCAAACACAGGATTAAAACTTGAAGAAGCCGATTATGACAACATTTTCACAAAGTTTTCAAGAATTGACAATCCTTTAACAAGACGGGTTCAAGGTAGCGGACTCGGTTTATACATAACGAAAAATCTTGTTGAAAAAATGCACGGAAAAATCTCGGTAAATTCCGTGCCGAAAAAAGACAACGCAGAATTAAGCGAAATTACATTTACCGTGCTACTTCCGATTGTTATGATAGAAGAACAAGCGAGGTTGAAATGCAATCAGTAACTTTAATCATTGACAGAAGACTTGAACTTTCGACAAAGTACAAAAAATTGTTGGAATTGCCGACAAACAAGGTAATAATTTCAAAAGATTTAATTACGGCACTAAAAATCATTCAAGACCAAGAGCCTGATTTAATCATCATTTCAGACAGTTTTGACGATGATTTGTCAGATTTTTGCAAGCAAGTTCGAGCATTAACCTACAATATGCGACCGATTATCGTTGCAATGTCAAAATCTGCGGATTTTTCGGATAGAATCAAGGTTTTGGAAAGTGGAGCGGACGATTTTCTTTCAGAACCAGTCAACGCTGACGAATTTAAAGTAAGAATGACAGCACATTTAAGACGAGAATTTGAATCAAACCTTGATACAAAACACCTTTTGCCAAACAAAAATTACTCTCTTCGAGCAATAAAAAGGAAACTTTCAGACAACAGCAAATGGGCAGTTTTATACATAAGTATTGAGAATTTTGAAAGTTACAAGCAAGCCTACACCACGCTTGCTTCTGACAAATTACTTCAAACTTATGCGGCAATTATTCAGGCATCTCTAAACGAACACGATTATCTCGGTGAAATTTCCGAAAATATTTTTGTCGTAATAACAGACACAATAAAAGCCGAACGTTTGGCAAGATTTCTAATCTTTGCATTTGACTCCGTTGCTGAAAAATTCTACGCAGAACACGACCTTGACCGAGGTTATATGATTTTGCAAGGTGATGAATATGCAGGCAAACGTGCAAACTTTGTTCACTCGACAATCAGCGTAATTACAAACGAATTTGCGAAATACAAAGACACAACACAAGTCTTGAACACATTAATTCAAATTCACGACTTGGCAGATGTTCCGACCCGTTCAAATTATCTGATTGAACGTCCAAAAATTTCAGGTGAAAATTCCGTATTAGAATCAGAAATTAATAACAAAATTATGATTTTTGAAACTGATGAGGCGTTATGCGTTTTGTTAAACACGATTTTGAATTTGCAGGGTTACAAAACAGAAATTATCAACGAATACACAATTCCGCAAACCGATGAAATTCCTGCGTTGATTATTGTTGATGCGGGCAATTTGGAAAAGAAAAACGGTTTAAATCTGTGTTACAAATTGAAACAGGAAGAACGTTATAAAAATTCAAAAATTATCGTAACTTCAATTATCCACGACAAAGAATTAGTCCTAAACACAGGTGCGGACTTGTATTTGCCCAAACCGTACGAAATCACCCAACTTATAAAATGGGTAAATGAATTGATGCGGGAATTTAATTCGTAAATATTTATACATCTTTAAGCGGCGAAAGTTTGACATCTTTGCATGCTTAATTTACCATGCGTTTAAAGAGGAAATGGAGTGAATATCTCCAGCTGAAGCCGCAGCCGTAATAGCCGGAATGCTCAAAAATAACTATCTCCACGAGCAATTTGGAGATAGCAGGTATTTTTGCAGTGTCCTCTCATAAAAAAGAGGATTTTTTATGACATTACAATCTTCACCGGTAAGACCGCAAGCCACAAAGGCTGGAACTTGCCCGCACGGAATGCCACTCGGTGCGTGTCCGATTTGTAACGGAATGGCAGGCGGAAACTCCACCACAAAAAGAGATATCCCCCGTAATGCCGGCGAAATGACTTACAACCAATGTGCCGCAATCGGTGCAATGCTAAAAGCCCAAAAAGCCGCAAGGCAATCCGCAAAACTTGCTCAACAAAATCATGAACAGGCTTTGATTGATTTTCAAAAGAATATCGCAAATACTCACCAAAAATTGATAAATTTTGCAGCCTTTATGGACAAAAATTTTCCTAAAATCATCTCAACTCCAATCAATTTTTTAGCAGTAAATATAGCAGGAAATGTCCTAAATTTTGTCAAAAATATGCCTGTATTTTTGGGAAATTTTTTCCAAAATGTTTCACAAAAATTTGTAGATATTTCAGACAAAATCGCAGCAATATATGGCGAAATAGAGGTAGCAACTCAAGAAAAATTAGCAAACTTTTTCTCTAATTTAAAAAAGAAATTCAAGTTCAAATTTTTTGTTTTCGGAACGACGGAAACCGAAGACGAAGAAAAGAAAATCGAAGAAGAAAAACGAACTTTTGAACTAAAAACTTTCATTCACAAACTATACAAAAATATAAAACACAAAACAGAAAAGGATAACGAAAAAGATGTACATGAATCCGCTGAATGATTCGGGAAACATACGAGAACACCGCAACTTAACTAACTCTCAACGTAAAAAAAATATTTCGACAAAAGAAGGCGTTGTAGTAAACAGTTTAGTTAAGGAAAACGAAAACATACAGGACTTAAATTTGTCAGAAACAAAAGATTCTTTTGTAATTTCGGACAATGTTCCCTTGCCAAAAAATTTGTACGAAGATTCAAATATTGTTGACAAAAAACTTCTCCCGCTAAGCGGAATTGCACTTGGCGTAATGAGTTCGCTTGCCATTGTAACGGAATTTGTAAAACGCAGTGCAAAAATCAGCAAAAATCTTGCAAAAGAAAAATGCCTTCCGCCACTGACAAGAAACGTAAACCTCAATAGCGAATTTAGTCAAGTTATGTATCAAATGGTACAAAGCCCTAACAAAAAGACCTTTTTGGCGGGTGTCGGAACGTTGACGCTCGGGGCTATGGCATTTATGGGACAAACTTTCTTTGACGGATATAAAGAAGTTTGGGTAAAAAGAAAAGAGACGAATATTCAAAAGAACTTGCAAGAAAACCTTATTGCGGTCGAAACCGAAGCGTTTTCAGGCAAAATGCAAATTATAAGAAGCATGCTCTCAAAATATTCGACCAATTTTGAAAAATATTTAAAAAATGACCCCAAAGAAACCACACCGAATTTCGGAAAAACTAAATTCGCAATCCCGTTTACTTCAGATAAAAAAGACAAGAAAAAAACAGTTTCACAAAATCTTGGTAACATTATGCTCGGACTTGGAACCTTTGCGGGCATTGTCAGTTTGGGATTTTTAGCCTTAAAAAACCTGTCAAAAAGCAAAGCCCACCTAAAAGAAGGACTTAATATTGCAAAAGATACAATTTCAAAAATCGTCGAATCTTCAACGGAAAAAACAAAAGAAATCGACAAAGGAAATTTGGAAGCAATGTTCCGTTCAATAGAAGGCTCTGACGGGGTTGAAAACTTTATCGAAAAAGAAATTAAAAAATTAAAATGGGAAAATAAAGATGAAAAAACGGAATTTTTGAACAATATTTTAACCCAAATGCGAACCTCTACAACAAAAGCCAATCCGAATTATGCGGGGGACGGTATTCCAAAACCTGCGTTCAACTCCTTTGTCAATGAGTATCTCGCATTTTTCTACAACTGGTTGCTGGATACTTCAAACCCTCAATTCAGGCATCTGTTCTTGGGAATTACAGGTTTGACAGCGGTTTGCTATGGCGGAAAACTTGCAGGTGACGCACTAAAAGAGGTTCAAGTCAAAAAAATCAACGCAGAAACCGAACTTTCACTCCAAAAACGCCTCGTATCAACAGAATTGAGAAACTTCAAATCAAAAAAAGATGCCGCAGTAAAACCACTAGTTGATGAATTTTACAAACAGGTCGATAGTGGGAAACGCAGCAAAGACGAACTTAAAACAATGGCGGAAAATGTCTTGTTTGAAATCAAAAACGGACCACCGTTTGTGTATTCATAAAAATTTTAGGAGCAAAATTTATGATTCAACAAATTTTACCATATCAAAACGCACAGCCCTATTATGCTTGTACTTCCTGTAAGTTGCCCGAAAACGGCAGAAATTATTGCATTTTTGATAAAAATGAAGTTGATTATTTTGTTAAACAAAAAGAAAATGCCTTGCCATATTTGACAGACATTTTGACCCACTCCGAGAACGAAGCCCAAGTAACGGAAACGCTCTATATTTTGGACAGAATGCTTGATAACGGAACAAAAGGAATAGATAAAATGTATCCTGTTTTTGCAAAATTTAACAATACTAGATCACCTAATATTCAAACTTTTTTGGCAGGAATTTATCGCAAAACCCAAGTTCCAGATGCGTTTGGCCCGTTAGTAAAAATGCTTATACAAAATTCACTTGAACCTCAACCCGCAAATCAAACCTTCGACCCAAACGAAGAAATCGGCGGAGCAATCCTGAGTTACTTATCAGACAGGTTCAGAAAATAAAAATTACGGAACATAAACCCTAAAACCGGCTTTTTACTTCGTCTGGTTTTTAGGGTTCAGGTCATGTTTATTTTGCTTCTTTTTTGCCTACACTTAGCGTCCTGTTTTTGGGGAGCACTTCATAACAAAGCGCTCGTCATTCTGAAAGGCTTAAAAAATCCTTTGAGTTTACAAAAAGTGATTTTTAGCCTATTCAGAATCTGTTACAAATTTTGCTCTATTCCCTCACAAAAACAGACTCTGAATCACCGAGTAGGAACAGAAAATTACGTTTCGATTTCATCTCAACTCATTTTCTAGTCAGTTCAGAGTGACTATTTGGTGGGACTATCAAAGATTTCATAATTCTAAAAACTAAAAAAATTTTTACAACAATTTAATCATTTCATGTTAAAAAGCGACCCTATATAGAGTCGCTTTGATATATAATAAACAACCATTAGTTATCTATTAAAAAGTACCTGCCGGTTTCTTTTGAGGAGTTGCTCCAGGAATTGATTGCCAATTTGCAGCCATAATCTTTTTGAAAGATTTTAATGCTGTGTCTTCCAATTCGCCTAATTCTTCAGCTTCCATAATCAATTCTCTCAACGGCATCAAAGCTCTTTGGTCTCTAAGAACACCCAATGCTGCTGCTGCACCCGCTCTAACCAATTCGTTTTCTGAACGGTTTTTCATAACGTCAATCAAGGCAGGAACTGCTTTTGTATCATTCAATTTACCCAAAGAAGTTACCGCATAAATTCTAACGTTTACCCATTCGTCATATAACATGTTAATAATTTTATCAACTGCTTTTTTGTTACCGATTTCGCCCAACGCTCTTGTTGCATCGCATCTTACGTTAACTTTTTCGTGATCCAATGAAGCAATCAAAGCATCTGTTGCAACATCACCGATTTCAATCAAAGCATCTGTTGCTGTAATACAAACTTGAGGATTTTCATCGTTCAAAGATTCAACAAGCGGTTCAACTACAATGGCACCGCCCAAACGACCTAACGCACGAGCTGCACGAACTCTAACATCAACGTTACGGTCTTCTCGTAGAGATTCAATCAAGTGAACAGTTGCTGCAGAATCGCCCAATTCGCCCAATGCACGAGCGGCATATAATCTGACTGATCCGTTTTTATCGTGTTTCAAAACATCAATCAAAGGTTCAACTGCTTTTGAATCACCCATTTCACCCAACACTCTGGCTGCGTTATATCTGACTTTTTCAGAATTACTTGTTCTAAGGTCACTCAATAATTCATCAAACGATTTCTTCACTTGTTTTTTCTTACTACTTACACTAATTGTCATTACTTTCCTCCGACATTACTACAATAATTTACACCTACTACTTTATAAAGTTTTTTTAGAAGAAATTATTGCTATTTTATCATCTATTTGTTAATTTTTGTTTACAATTCATAGTTGTTTCTTTAGTAATTTATCTTTCTAACTGCCAGACGATTAAGGGTAAATCTGACACTTATTCATTTCGTACTACTAATATAACACATTTTTCAGATTTCCACCTCAATAGTGTTACTAATTTTATAAAAATTTTATAATTATTTTTACAATCTCGGTTCAAATTCAACTATATCAACAAAAAAAAATTAACATTTCTTAAACTTTTACTACTCACATTTGATAGTAATAACAAATTCCGTACCCTTTCCGACCTCGCTCAAAACTTTTATTTCACCGCCGTGTTTGGCAATAATTTTTTGGCTAATCGCAAGTCCCAAGCCTGTTCCAACCCCCACACCTTTAGTCGTATAACCTGCCGTAAAAATTTTGTCCAAAGCCTCTTTCGGAATACCTTTACCGTTATCTTTTATCGTTACAATCAATTTTTTGTCACGATACAAAGTCGTGATAACAATTTGCCCTTTGCCCTCAATCGCCTGACACGCATTCACCAAAATATTAGTAAACACTTGATTTAGCATATTCGGATAGCATTTAACCGGTGGCAATTCACCGTAATTTTTCACAACCTCAATTTTATTTTTTGTTTCATGCCTGATTAAATCCAAAGTTAAGTCAATTTCTTTGTTAATATTTGCCTCTTGCAAATCCGCTTCATCCAGTCGCACAAACTTTTTCAACGAAATCACAATATTATTAATTCGCTGAATTGCCTCACTATCAATATTATTAATCTCTAAAAGCATGTCACGCACGTCCACCTGTTCAATCTGCGGAATGAGTTTCATCATCAAAGAATTATTCGACTTTATCGAGGCAACCGGAGTATTTATTTCATGTGCAACCCCCGCAACAAGTTGACCAAGTGATGCCATTTTTTCAGCATTAATCAGCTGCAACTGAGTTTCCTTCAACTCTGCAAGCGTTCTTTTCAAATTTTTGACATTCACAACGTTTTTTTGATAAAGCTCCGCCCTGATAATCGCACTACCAAGTTGAGAAGATACCGCATCCAAAATTTCGATTTCCTCGTTCAATTCTCGTTTTTGGTAACTCAACAACACCAAAACCCCAATCATTTTTTGAGTATAAAATACAGGAACAATTACCCTCAAAACCGACTGTTTAAAAGGCATTGCATCGACATATTCAAGCAACGAATAACTAACCGCAATTTTGCCCGCTTTCAACTTATTCATCGTATAGGCATCAAAAGAAATCTCTTGCACCTTGACGGCATTTTCGCCATAAACCTCTTCAACCTTGAAATTCGCCCCCGCATAAGAAGCATAGTACGTCTTAAAACACCCGAACATAATCGCAAGTTCCTTCAAGGCGGAGTTCAAAATTACGGAAATATCAACGGATTCTCTTATAATATTTGACACCTTGTTAATCAACGCAATCTTAATAGCCTGAGATTGTGCTTTTAATCTGATTTTTTGAAGCTCGTCATTTTCTTCTTCCAGTTGGTTTAATTTATTTTTAACCTCGTTTTTTTCACGCAAATTATCTTCCAACAAAACATCAGCACTAACGTCAAGCAAGCGGATAATCGTATATAACCCACGTTTTGATGCCGTCAAATCGTAATAAGAAATATTCCCGTCACCCGTTGAATACGAAACCCTCGCAGAAAAAGACTCCTTCGACACAATCGCCTGAAAAATCGGAGAATACAAATCGACATTCTCACTATCCATCGGACACATGTCAAAATTCATGCGATGTGCGAATTTTCTTATATCGCCAAACGGGTTAAAAATTCTGCAAAACGCATTATTTTTAAAAACAACCTGCTCATATCCCCTAACGATAATAATCGGATCGTGAAATTGATTAAAAATATCAAACTTCTTCATACCAAAATTATAAGCGAACAATTCACATAGTGCAATAATGCTAAGCTTTGACAAATTTAACTTATTTATAATACTTAACAAACGGGCAAAACTCTGAATTTATGCTAAACTAATTATTATAAATACCACTACAAAGGAGAGTTTTATGGAAAACGTTAACAAGTTCAAAGTATTTACTATTGCAATAATTTGTACATTTTTATTCGCAATCGCAGCAATTTATACAAATACTAAAGACGTAACCGAAGAAAAAGCAGGTGATAGAACCGAATCGGAATATTATCAGGAAAGAGAAGATTTCCGTCACGAAAACGCTTCCATAGATTCAACCAATGCCGCAATCGAAAACTTGAACAGAAAAGTTGATGAATTAAGCGAAAAAGTTTACAACAACAGTAATAACAGGGCAAGTTCTACAGAATTAAAATGCAGAATTGCAGGCACCTTGAGCAGTCGTGGAATGGAAGAAATGTCATCTTCTGCCGCAATTAACGATGCCAAAGTAAACAACAACGACCTTGTTGTCTTGTGTTCGTTCTAGTAATGTAAATTTTAGTCAATTCAGCAGGACTATTGAGGGAAATTAGCAAGAAATATGTCCTTATGAAAACTTAGAAAATTTTTCTGTCGGCATAGCAGCAATATCAATCTACTAGCTATACGGTTGTATTACAGGTATTGTCTGCGTTCTAACCTGTTAGACAAGTTCATCCAACCAATATTTTTACAACTTGATAAGCATAACGAAAGTAAAACAATTTTATTTAGCCTTGTATAGCGTATTTAAATCAATTTGTAACACAGCACAAATTTTGGTAACAATTAAAATCGTAGGATTTGTTTTATTATTTTCTATCATATTTAGGTATTTTGTAGAAATACCGACATATTCGGCTAACTTTTCTTGGGACAAGCGTTTTCTTAATCGCTCTATACGGATATTATCTGCTATTGTTTTTAATATTTCCTCATCTGTCATATTGGTATTTTATACTTATTTGCAAAATAAAATTATCCATGATACTCTAATTTTATAGAACTATATTTCATATTTTATTAAATATTATTACTTATTAATGAATTATAATTAACTGGAGCAAATGAAAATTTATGAAAAACTCAACTTATTTTAAAAATTTAGACTTTTTACGTTTTGTATTTATCCTAATTATTGTATGTTGTCATCTACAACACGGGGCAATTAATCCTTTTTATGACAAAATACATTTTTACAAGACATTACAAGATTGGTTCACCTATTCTTGGTTGCCCGTCGAATTTTTCTTTATCATATCAGGCTTCTTTTTATTTTTAAAAACTGATTTTAATCAAAAATTTATTACTTTTGCCAAAAATAAACTAATCAGATTTATGCCATTGATTTTATTTTCAATGGGTTGTTGGTTTGTAGCCAACATTTTTCTTCCCATTGGTTATGCAGGACACGAAAATATTTTCACAATACTTTGCATTCAAAATATAGGATTAACTTTTAGCAATGGAAACGTACCTGCTTCTTGGTTTATTTCCGCACTATTTTGGACCATGTGTTTTTATTTTTACTTGTATAAAATCACAACAAAAGAATGGTTTAACATGATTACTGCCTGTATAGTTCTTTTTTGCTACTCTTTTTGGCTTCATACATCAGGAACAAATACAGATAATATCGCCTATGTATTCAATATCGGAGCAATTAGAGCACTTGCAGGCATCGGATTAGGCTACTTTATATCTATGGCATACCAAGATAAAATAAAAGATTTTCACACAAATAAGCTCCAAACACTTATCATCTCAGCCACAGAATATTTTTTACTCTTTCATTTGATATTCAACACCTGCCTACACAAAATGCACTATGGAAATAGATTTATATTAGTCCTTAATTTTATAGGTTTATTTTTGTTATTTTTAATAAAAAAAGGACATTTATCAAGAATTTTAGATAATAATTTTTCAACAATACTCGGAAAATCTACATTTGGAATATTTTTAACACATCAGTTTATTATCAGAATTTGGAACGTGATAATTTGCCAATGGCATCCTAATTTAGTAATAAAGCACCCTTTCTCAAGCCTATTTTTATTATTTTCAATAATTATTGCTTTTGGAATATTTGCTCACTACAAAGTTGAAATTCCTATTACTAAATATCTGAAAAAAAAATTAGGTTAAATTAAACTGTTCAGCATGACTTTTTGGGAATTACCACAATAGGTCACGGCACTATCTAACACTTAATATTTCCTCGCAATATTGCAAAACTCATCAAACAAACGTAACCCCTAAAAACGATGTTTCATTTTGCCCATCATTTTCATTGCTTGAACCATTGCCTTTTTCTCGTTCTTTTTGCCAAAGCCACCAAACATTTTTTGCATTTTATTCATTCCACCCATCATCATACGCATTTGCTCAAACTGTTTGATATAAATATTTATGGTGTGCATATCCATACCACAACCCTTTGCAATACGTTTTTTACGACTGGTATTCATAATCTCGGGGTGTTCACGTTCTTCTTCCGTCATACTTTGGATAAACACTTCTATTTTTTTGAACTCGGTTTCACTTGCATGAGAAATCTTTTCTCTATCCGCCTGTTTCAGATTAACCCCGGGTAGCATCCCCAAAAGTTGATCCACTGAGCCAAACATTTTCATCTGCTTTTGCATATTCAAAAAGTCATTATAAGAAAACTGTTCTTTTTGAATTTTCTCTTGCATTTTCAACGCTTCTTTTTCGTCAAAAACCTCTTGAGCACGCTCAACAAGCGAAACAATATCACCCATACCCAAAATTCTTGTAACCATACGTTCAGGATAAAAATCCTCTAACGCATTCAATTTTTCACCCGTACCCGTCAATTTAATAGGTTTTCCCGTACAATGAACAACAGACAACGCCGCACCGCCGCGAGAATCACCGTCCAATTTTGTAAGCACAAGCCCCGTCAATCCAATCTGTGCATCAAAATTTTCCGCAACATTAACCGCCTCTTGACCCGTCATAGCATCAATTACCAAAAGTTTTTCATTAGGCCTGAAAACTCTGTCAATAATAAGCAATTCCGCCATCATCTCGGTATCAATCTGCAAACGCCCTGCGGTATCAAGGATTAAAACATTAAAGCCGTTTTCTTTTGAATAGTCAATCGCTTTTTTAACAATATCCTGAACATCTGTTGAATCAGGCACGGTAAAAACTTCACAGCTGATTTCCTGCCCCAAAGTTTTCAACTGAGAAATCGCAGCGGGTCTATAAACGTCACACGCAACAAGCAAAGGATTTTTGCCTTCTTTTTTCAATTTTACGGCGAGTTTTGCTGAAGAGGTAGTTTTACCCGAACCCTGAAGTCCCAACATCATAATCAAACTTGGGTGTCCGGACAAATCAAGCGGTTTTAACTCTTTTCCCAAAAGTTCTACAAGTTCGTCATTTACAATTTTGACCAACTGTTGAGAAGGATTTACGCCTTGCAAAATATTTTCACCTTCGGCTTTATCTTTTATTGAAGAAATAAAAGACTTAACCACTCGCAAATTAACGTCAGCCTCCAACAACGCACGTCTGATTTCTCTCAAAGCATCTTGCATATTGTCCTGCGTCAATTCCTGACTGTGAGTTTTTGAAATAATATTTTGTAATTTTTCGCTTAAATTGTCAAACATTTTTAAACCCTTTAGTTAATATAATCCTTGTATTGTTTCCATTTTAGCATAAAAAAACACCTTGTAGAAATTTTCCACAAGGTATTTTTTATCAGTTTTTAAATTGTGTTTATTAAGCTGTTGCGTTTTTGTTTTCAACAACTTCAACTGCTTTTTCTTTTTTAACTGATTTTCTTTCTTCCCAAAAATCAACAAGCATACAGCAGAAGAAGATACTTGAGTAAACACCTACAACGATACCAAGCATCATTGCCAATACGAAATCTTTCGTTGTAGAGCCACCGAACAAGTACAATGCCAACAAGGTTAAAAACGCTGTCAATGAAGTATTGATACTTCTTGCAAGAGTTTGATTTACAGATGCGTCAACGATTTCACCAAATGACATTTTCTTACCATAATATCTCAAGTTTTCTCTAATTCTATCGAAGGTTACGATTGTATCGTTGATTGAAAAACCAATAATTGTCAAAATTGCAGTGATGAACAAGCCGTCAATTTGAACATTCCAGAAAATACCCATCAACGAGAACGCACCGACAACAAATATACAGTCGTGTAACAAACCTAAAATTGCAGCAATACCGTAATCAAGTTTAAATCTAAAAGATACATAAACAACAATTCCGAGAATTGCCAAACCAAGAGCAATCAAGGATTTGTTCAACAATTCTTTACCCAAAGTTGCACCGATTGATGTAAATTGCAACAAGGTAGTATTATGATATTGAGCAGAAACAACTCCAGTAACTTCATCAGATAATTTAGAACCCTCTTTCAAGAAAGGAGTTCTGATAGAAATAACAGAATTAATACCGTTATCTTCTCTTGTTGTGGCATTATTGTTCAGCACCTGAACGTAAGGTGATTTAACGCCGATTTTTTCAAGTTTTTCACGAGTAACTTCAATTTGTTTTGTTGTAACTTTATCAGAAGTACCGTATTGCATAATTGTACCGCCTGTATAGTCAATACCGACTTTAACAGGAGTGTGAGTAGGATATGTAATCATTGAATAAACCATTGCACCGATACATGGCAACAACAGCAATGCTGATAAGCATACCCATAGAACTCTGTATTTTACTACATGAATTTTCTTTTTTCCTATATCAAACATTTTATATTTACCTCAACTTTCCTAGTCCAAAATTCCAAAACGGGCTTTTTCACGTTTGGTTTCAGTCGCTTCATAACCTTGTCCGATTTCGTCTTTAGACAACCCGAACAATGCAGGGTATTTCAATTCGCCTGTACCAAATACGATGTGCATAAAGTTTCTGGTAACCGTAATAGCGGTGAACATTGAAACAAGAACACCGATTACCAATGTTAAAGCAAAACCTTTAACAAAACTGCTTCCCAAGTAATACAAAATAACACTGGTCAAAATTGTTGTCATATTTGAATCGAAAATACTTGTCCACGCTCTGTCAAAACCTGTAGAAATCGCAGTGTAAAGGTTTCTGCCCGCTCTCAATTCTTCCTTAGTTCTTTCAAAGATAAGAATGTTCGCATCAACCGCCATACCTATTGACAGGATAAATGCGGCAATACCTGCAAGTGTAAGAGTTACAGGAATCATCTTGAACAAAGAGAACATAATCAAGCCGTAAACAATCAATGCCAAGTCAGCAATAAGCCCCGGTAATCTGTAGTAAAGTAACATAAATATCATTACCAAACCAACACCGATAATACCTGCTTTTTGAGATTTTGCGATACTGTCGGCACCCAACGTAGGACCAACCTGACTTTCTTCAATGATATCTGAAGGAACAGGCAATGCACCGGCATTCAAGTAGTTAACCATTTCTTGAGCTTCTTTGATATCAAATCCGCCATCACCGCCTGAAATTTGAGCTTTACCGCCCAAAATAGGTTCGTTAATGTTCGGAGCGGTTCTCATTTCACCTTCATAGAAGATTGCCATTGGTTTACCAACAAGCTTTTGGGTTAATTGAGCAAATTTTGTTGCACCTTTTGCGTTAAATTCTAACGATACAACCCATTGCCCGCTTTGATCGGAACCGATTGACGCAGATTTCAAATCTTCACCCGTGATTGCAGGTTGTTCCCAAACGATTTGACCTGTAGTATTATCTCTTACGATTTCACCTTTGTCATCAAGTTTTGGAGCTCTGAAATCTAATTGAGCGGTTTTACCAAGAATTTCTTCCGCTTTTTTAGTATCGGTTTCACCCGGAATTTCTACGACAAGTCTTTTGTCACCAACTTGAGCAACACTGATTTCTTCAACACCCATATTATTTACACGGTGTTCAATAGCGTACTTCAAATTGCTCATAACTGACGGAGTGATTTCTGTCACAGAATCAGTAGTCTTGGCTTCAAGAATAATTCTTGTTCCACCGACCAAGTCCAGTCCGAGTTTTGTAGGTTTTTTGTAAATTACAAAAATACTTGCAATTACAAGGCATACAATAACCCAAAACCAAATAATTTTGTTTTTCAATTTTTTACCCTCTTTTATTTCTAATACAACTGTTTATTACAAAATAATATTAGCCTAGTTCCCTAATTCGGCTTTAATACTGTCTATTACTGCAAATAGTTCTTCTTTTTCGGCTTCATTTAAGACTGCTAAAGGTTTTCTTACATGTTCGTTAATCAAACCTCTGTGAGCCAATGCCGCTTTAACGGGAACAGGATTCGGAGCCATAAATAATTTCTTGAAGGCAGGATACAAAGTTCTGTGCATATTTTTGGCAACAGCAAGTTGACCTGTCTTGAAATTTCTAATCATAGACTTAATTTCAGTTCCGAACAAGTGAGAAGCAACCGAAATTACACCGTGAGCACCAAGAGATAACATCGGCAATGTCAAACTGTCATCACCCGAGTAAATCGCAAAATTTTCGGGACAAAGGATTTTCAATTCACTGATTTTGTCCATATCGCCGAAACTTTGTTTCAAACCTACGATATTATCGTATTTTTCCGCCAAATATGCAACCGTTTCAGGTAACATATTAACACCTGTTCTTGACGGAATATTGTACATTATAATAGGCAAATCAGTGGCTTCCGCAACTGCAGAAAAATGTTCAATCATACCTCTTTGATTTGGCTTGTTGTAATAAGGAACGACCGATAAAATCGCATCTACTTCCTCTTTCTGTGCAAATTTCGAATAAGAAATCGCAGATGCTGTTGAATTTGAACCTGCACCCAAAATGATTTTTACTCTGTTTTGAACTGCACGTTTTACGGAATTAACTAATTCAATTTCTTCCTCGTTAGTCAATGTCGGAGATTCGCCTGTTGTGCCTGCAACAAGTATTGCTTCACTACCTGAATCTACCAAATGTGCAGCAAGTGATTCCACTCTATCATAATCAATCGCACCTGATTCCGTCATCGGCGTAATCATTGCCGTTACAACTTCTCCACAATCGTATCTTAAAGCCATAATGCTAATCCTCTACTTTCCCTCATCTGTTATACGGGATAATTATATTACAAATTATAATAATAATGTCGAAATATTAAGATATTTTATTAATATGGGGTTGAGTTTGGTTTTCTTTTCTTTTGTGATAAAATTTAGGATATGAAAGGGATTAAAATATCAAAGAAAAATAAACTGTATTTCATTGCAGGGCTTGCTATAGTTGGAGTTTTGGCTTGGGCATTTGTCACGGCGAGAATAATTACCCGTGATTTCAACAGACAGCAACAAGCAGCAACAGGTGAAAGTCAGCAGGCGGAAGTTAGCGGAATTATTCTGACAGAAACCAAAGATGAAAAGAAATACTGGGAAATCTATGGCGATACGGGCGAATGGAACAGTAACAAAAGTATTGCCCAACTAAACAACGTAATCGGAAATTTTTATAAAGATAACGAAGTTTCAATGAGTTTTAAGTCTTCAAAAGGAACTTACAATTCAGAAAAAGGCGACATTACTTTATATGACCATACCGTCATAGCCTTGAAAAACGGAATTATCCTAAAAGCCGACAAATTACACTGGCTAAATTCCCAATCTCCGATTGTTGCGGACGGTCACATTGAGATTTTGAAGGATAACAGCCTGCATTCCACTGCGAACAAAATAGAAATCAGTCCGAACTATGACAGTTTTAAAATTATGGGAAACACAGTTTCAAAAGTTTATGAGGATAAAAAATAGTATGAAGAAAATATTAACAGCGATATTTGCGTTATTAATACTTGCGGGAACCGGAGTTTACGCATCTGATTTGGTTATCGAATCCAAAAACCAGACCTATAACGAAAGTGACAATAAAATTAAATTTAACGGAAACGTAAAGGTTTCGATTGACGACTTGAAGGTAGTCGGAGATAGTGCCGATGTCAACGTTACAAACGACCAAAGACTTGATACCGCAACTTTTTACGACAAACCTTATGCTTTTGAAATTAAAAAGAATAAAAAAAGAGAAGTTAAAGCAAACATTTTGAAAGTTTCTCTGTTGTCAAAAGTCATAAGAGCGGAAGGCGATACTCAATCAATCGTTTTTGAAGGCAAAACACCGGTTGTCGTAATTAACGCAGATGTTCAGGAATACGACACAAAAACAGGCGTTATGACTGCAACAGGAACTGTTACAATGCGATACAAAGAAATTGAAACCTTCTCAAACCGTGCAGAAATTACAACCGAGAAAAACGGTGATTTGAAAAAACTTGTCTTAATCGGTAATGCAAGCGTTAAACAAGAAAATAACGAATCTTTCGCAGACAGATTTGTATATGATGCCAAAACAGGGGTTTTGACCGCTAACGGAAACACAACTTCAAACACCACAATGGATGACGGTTCAAAATTAACCCTAAAATCAACTTACCAAGAATATAATCAAAAACGTTCAATCTTCAACGCAAGCGGAAACGTTAGAATTTGGTATCAGGATTATTATGCCGTAGGTCCGAAAGTTACGCTATACCCGGGACAAGGTTCAGAAAAGCCTAACGAAGCATACTTCACGGGACGTTCAAGCATTACTCAAGGTGTAAGAACTATTTTTGCAGACAGAATTAAAATGACAATGAGTCCGAAAAGCTTTAATGCTCAAGGCAATACAAGAACCGTTATCAAGAATATCGGCTCCGGCTCAGATGAAAATATGACATTAGGATTATAAAATGATGAAAGAAAAATTAGATAAAGCGTTAGAATGTTTTAAGAAAAAAGATTGGAACGGTGCGATAAATTTATTCACCTCTATTCTTGAAATTGAACCAAACAATGCGGAAATTTATAACAATTTGGGACTTTGTTATGCAAATTTGGGTGACGAAGAAAAAGCCGAAAAAAATTATCTCAAATGTATTGAATTAAATCCGTCAATTCCGCAATGTTACATCAATTTGGTTGACATTTATTACAAACAAAAAAGAATGAGCGAAGGCATAAATATTTTATCTTATGCGATTGATTCACTAGAGGATAACTTGTTATTCCGCCATTACCTTGCAAGATTTTATATGGAAGATGCAAAACAAGACTTGGCTGTTGATGAACTCGTTTATATCTTGGAAAAACAACCCGATAATTACGATGCTTATTACGATTTGGCAAAAATTTATTTTGAGTTCGGGAATTACGATTCCGCTATTGAAAACTTGGAAAATGTTTTGGAATATAAACAGGATAATGAATTAATTTATTTCTATTTGGCAGAAGCATATCAAGCAAATGACGAAATCGACAAAGCAATTTCAAACTTTTTGAAGGCAATCGCAACAAATAATAAATTCCCGCTACCGTATAAAAAAGTTGCTATTTTATTTATGGCTCGAGGTGATTATGAAGATGCGGTCGAATATTTGGAAGACTACATGAATTTTGACATTCTACCTGAGGAAAAAGAAAATACTCAAAAACTTATCGACAAAATCAAGTCAAAAATCAGCAGTTAAGGATTGTTAATGAAGAAGAAATATTGGATTGCATTCTCCTCAATAGAACAAATTGACAGCAGTTTTATTTTGAAACTGTATGAATATTTTGGCGACATTGAGCAAGCCTTTCAAGCCTCTTTGAACGACTTAAAAAACATTGACGGCTTGAGCGTTAAAAAAGCCGAAAACTTTTTGAGATATCGTGACAAAGTCGATATTGATAACACCTTTACCGAAGTTGAAACAAGAGGGATAAATTTCCTGACATATACGGACGACAGATACCCGCAAATGTTGAAACAAATTACTAACCCGCCTGCTGTTTTGTATTACAAGGGTAAATTATTTGATTGCAATCTTGATAAAACTTTGGCGGTTGTGGGTTCAAGACGAGCAAGCACAAACGGAAGAGAAGATTTGAGAAAAATTATCTCAGGACTTTCAAACACCGATATATGTATTATTTCAGGACTTGCCGCAGGAATTGACACAGTCGCTCATACTTCGGCAATAGAAAACAACTTAAAAACAATCGGCGTAATCGCAAGCGGTTTTGACTACACTTATCCTGCCAGTAACAAAACCTTATACCAAAATATCGAAAATGGTTACGGTGCGGTAATTTCCGAATACTATCCGACTTTTGGACCGGTAAAATTCAGATTCCCGCAAAGAAACCGAATTGTGTCAGGTCTATCTTACGGAACTTTGGTGGTCGAAGCGTCACTAAAAAGCGGGGCATTGATTACGGCAAATTTAACTTTGGAACAGGGCAGAGAATTGATGTGCGTTCCGGGGCTGATTTCTAACCCTAATACGCAAGGAATCTACAAACTTTTGAAAAACGGTGCAACTTTGGTCACCGAAAGTGATGATATTTTGAACGCCCTAAATTGGGAAATCAAAGACAGTATGCCGTCAGGCCAGTTGGTTTTGCCGATGTTGACGAGCGAAGAGGATTTAATATTTAAAAATTTAGAAATAGAAGAAAAATGCGTTGATGAATTGCTGACTTTGACAGGATTACGTTTTGACGATTTGTTGATGAACTTGACAACAATGGAGCTTAAGGGCATAATAAAACAATGTGACGGGGACAGATACAAGAGAGTGTAGAAGAGTAAATGGCTGAAACTAAAACAAAATCAAAAACTAAAGAAAAATCATTGGTAATAGTCGAATCACCTGCAAAATCAAAAACTATCAAAAAGATTTTGGGAAATGATTTCCAAATTGAAGCAAGTTACGGTCACATAAGGAATTTGCCGACAAAGGATTCTGCGACACAGAACTTGGGGTTTGATGTTAATAATAATTTTGAACCGAAATTTGAAATTATCCCCGGAAAACAACAGGTTGTAAAAAAACTGAACGACTTAGCGAAAAAAGTTGACAAAGTTTATCTGGCTTCCGACCCCGACCGTGAGGGAGAAGCTATTGCATGGCATGTACGTCAGGTTTTGAAAGTGCCTGATGAAAAAATTTGCAGAATTGTATTTAACGAAATTACACCAAAAGCAGTTAAACACTCCGTTGAAAACCCACGTTCAATAGATATGGATATGGTGCAAGCCCAACAAACAAGACAAATTTTGGACAAACTCGTAGGTTTCAAATTAAGTCCCGTACTTTGGAAACAAATCGGGAACAGAAATTTGTCGGCAGGACGTGTTCAATCGGTTGCCTTGCGTATGATTTGCGAAAGAGAAGACGAAATCGAAGCATTCGTTCCGCAAGAATATTGGTCAATTCACGCCAATTTGGACAAAGACGGAAAAGAATTTGAAGCCGAATTGTCAAAAATTAAAGGTAAATCAGTAGAAAAAACAATTAAATCAAAAGAAGATGCTCAAAAAATTGTTGACTATTTGACAAACCCGCAAACTCAATATGAAGTTTCAAAAGTTACGAAAAAATCCACCAAAAGAAAACCTACCGCACCGTTTATCACTTCGACAATGCAACGTGCGGCAAGTTCAAAACTCGGCTTTGGGGTTTCAAAAACAATGCAGGTTGCTCAAAAATTGTATGAAGGTATTGAAATTGACGGAACTCCGGTCGGTTTAATCACCTATATGAGAACCGATAGTGTCAGAGTTTCTGATGATGCTCAAAATATGGCTCACGATTTTATTATGCAAAATTACGGCGAAAAATATTATCCTGAAAAACCTAATATTTACGCAAAAGGCAAACAAAACGTTCAAGATGCACACGAATCCATACGTCCGTCATATCCTGAAAGAACACCTGAAAGTATTAAAAAATACCTTGATAATGACCAGTATAAATTATACAAACTTATTTGGGAAAAATTCATGTCTTCTCAAATGGCACCTGCCGAAATTGCGAATAAAACAATCGAAATTACCTCAGGCGATTACACCTTGAGAGCAGGCACAAGCAAAGTTACATTTGACGGCTTTTTGACACTTTATAATGACGATTCCGAAGACGATGATAACAACTCTTCAGATGCTAAAATTCCTGACTTGGATAAAGGTGACAAAGTTGTTTGTAAGAAAATTAACCCTAAACAACACTTCACTCAACCGCCGCCAAGATATAACGAAGCCTCACTTGTAAAAGCGTTGGAGGAATACGGAATCGGTCGTCCGTCAACTTACGCAACGATTATCACCGTAATTCAAACAAGAAAATACGTTGAAAAAAAAGACAAAGCACTTCGCCCGACATTACTTGGAAGAACGGTGTCAAAACAGTTGGTAAGCCAGTTTGCAGACATTATGGACTATAAGTTTACGGCAGGAATGGAAGCAAAACTTGATAAAATCGCCGAAAAAGAAGCGGTTTGGGTCAAGGTTTTGCAAGACTTTTACACTCCGTTTATGGACGAAGTTAACTCAGTGATGAAAACCGTTCAGCGTGTAACGATTGAAACAAACGTGAAATGTCCGAATTGCGGTAAACCAATGGTTTTGAGAACCAGCAAAACAGGCTCACAGTTCTTGGGTTGCTCGGGATATCCTGATTGCAAAACAGCAATGTCAATCAATGTTATGCAGGAAATGGAAGAAGAACAAGGTGAGGGTGACGGAACACCTAAACCCAAAGAAGTTTGCGAAGAAAAATGCGAAAAATGCGGTTCTGAAATGATTTTCAAAATGGGACCTTACGGCAAATATATGGAATGCACAAATTCTGAATGCGGTTTCCGCAAACCTTACCGAAAATCAACAGGCGTAACTTGCCCAAAATGCGGCGAAGGCACGATTGTGGAAAGAAAATCAAAACGTGGAACAATATTTTACGGATGCGACAAATACCCAAATTGCGATTTTGTATTGTGGAATGAACCGACAGGCGAAAAATGCCCTGATTGCGGCAGTCTTTTGGTCAAAAAAGTTCTGAAAAAAGGAACGGTAATTTCTTGCTCAAACATAAAATGCGGCTACAAAAAACCTGAAGAACAAACCCCGGAAGCCCAAACCGAAGAGTAAACTTATATAGTCAACATTGAACACTAATTGCTAAGCCCAAACGTATGTCGGAATTGCTATTCCGACACTTGAAATCACGCTACCAAAGCTTTCGTCATTCTGAAAACTTAGAAAATCTTGCGAATACAATGAGCAAATAAATTTTCTTGTTATTCAGAATCTGTTTGACAATTAAAATCATGTTGTCGGCATAGCAATGCCAACATACTTTTCAAGTGGCTGTATTACTAGTATTGTCTGCATTTCACCTGTTGGGCAAGTATGCCCAATCAACATTTTAATGGTTTTAACTCCCACAAAAGGCATAGCAAACTCACAAAATTCAAAACCTACATTATAAACTGCAACTGAGAAATCTTTGTATTAATCTCCTGCATCAAGTCCCTATCATCTGCTTGTTTTGCAAAGCCTCTCGCTTTTTTCAACAAGTTTGTAGCCTTGCCCAAGTTATTAAATTCCACCATAATATCAGCCGCCGCAAGGTAATTTTGTGCGGTTTTTTGCGGAGTTTCTGCATCAGAATAACTCTTTGCCGCCTTTGAATATGATTTCAATGCCTTTTCAGGTTCTTCAAATTTTACATAGGCCTTGCCGATATTTGAAGCCACATATCCTTTCAAATTATCATTAGAAGTTTCTTCCGCCAAATCCTTCGCCACATCATAGTAATCAAACGCATCTTTTTCGTACATATCGGTGTAAATATTACCGATTTTGGTAAGCGATGCGGTTTGTGCAGGCAAATTTTCAGCCTCACCCGCATGCGAAACAGAACTGAAATAATGTTCAATCGCAGGCGAAATCTGATTTACTTCATCATAAATTTGAGCCATTGAATAATGGGCTTTTGATTTTACATTTTCATCTGTTGAAAGTTGGATAGACTGATGATAACTTTTCAAAGCCTGTGCCACATAATCATGGTCATCATAAATCTTTCCAACCTCGTAATAAATTTTTCCCGAAGTTTCGGTATCATCCATTTCAAGAGCTCGATTTAAGGCTTTTTCAAACAATTTTATTGCTTCTTCAGGTTTATTTGCATAAGTACATTTTTTTGCCTGAACAAACAAGCTCTTTAACTGCTTATCCGTTGGAACTTTTGAATTAGAAACCGTTGAAACAGGCTGATTATCAAAAGTTGTACCTTGCGGTATTTCCTGAGTTTGAGCCTCAGTTTTTACAGGTTTGGTTTCCTCCTGTGCTTTGGTTTGACTTGTCGAACCGTCAGGAAATTTTACCAAAAATCTTTCATTAATATCTTCTTCATTATATTGCAAGTCGATATTTTGCAAGAAAAGTGCATCGACCCATTTTTCCACAACCTGAGAATCTTTATTCAAAGTTTCGGAGATATAATTATCCAAAACAGAAGCGGCAGAATTTAGGGTATTTTTTATTAATTTTTTATCGGCATTATTTGTGCGAACCTGTTTTTCAACGACTTCCAAATACCCGTCAACGATTGAATTTAAGTCATCAGGTGTTCCGATAGCTTTTGCGGTATTTCTGAAATCTTTTAGAATTTGTGCAATATTAATTTGGTTATCAACAGTCTTAGCACCAAGTCCTTGCGGTTTGATGTCGGTTGTGCCAAGATTTGCTTGAGTGTTTGCGGGTTTGGCATAATTTATATTAACATTTGAGTAAGCATTTTGTGACGGTAGTGCGAAATTTTGTTCGGACGCTCTTATGTAAGTCGGCTTTTGTTGCTCGACATTTTGCAGCCCTTTACTCCGACTGTTTTGGTCGGAAGCCTGTTCTTTTTGGGCTTGCCCCGTTGCGGAAGATTTTTCGTCATCTTCACGTTTCCTGACCGCATTTCGCTTGTCAGGTTGCACATAAGGTCTTTGATATATATTATTTAAACTAAGCCCCATGCCTGTTTTTTACACCTTTTAACTGCATCTTACCACTATATTTTTAACATAATTTCCACAAAAATAGGTCATACTTTTGTAGGATTTCTGCCATGATTTATTTAAGTTTTTAGAAAGAAAAGTCAAGCAGCATGCTCAAAAATCTGGCATAATTTTTCTTACGAAATGTAAAAAATTTGACAAAACATCATGACAAACCGATGTGATTATTCTATCATTTTTATATAATTTGGAGGAAAAATGTTGAACGAAATGATAGGTAATCAATCTGATTTTGACGTAACTTCTAAAAGCACCCTAAGCGGTGACAGTAATACATTTACATCACGTTCTTATGCCGCATTACTTGCCAAAAATGTGGTTCCGGCTTCACACAAAAGAATTGCCGACAACTACCTTATCATTAAAAAAGTTTTCAAATTCCAAGCCTGCATGAGCAGAATTACCAACGTTGAAAGAGCATTACTTGAAAAATACGACTTCAACACTTTGGAATACACAACAATGAAGCAAATGTATGATGAATTAGGTTTGCTACAAAAATGGTCCTCTTCTAATGAAGAAGGATTGAAAAATACTGCCGATGCAATTTTGGAGATTCGAGTAAAAGAATTGAAATTCTTGGAAGCAAGCAGATATGCAACAATCTCCAACGAAATCTATAACGGCTATAAAGCACTCGAACAGTATTTGAAAGAAATCAGTAAATTTCAAACAGTTCAAGGATTGAGAACACTTAGTTTTTAATTAATAAACATACATACAACAACACAAGAAAAGGAATAAGTTAATCTTATTCCTTTTCTTGTTGATAACCGAAATTCTTTAATATATTTTGCTTTTTACGCCAATCTTTTTCGACTTTGACCTGAAGTTCCAAATACACTTTTTTCTCGGTAATTTTTTCAAGTTCCAACCTTGCTTCCGTACCGATTTTTTTAAGCAAACTTCCGCCCTTGCCGATTAAAATACCTTTTTGACTTTTATGTTCACAATAAATATTGGCATAAATTTTATCAATATCTTCTTTTTCCTGATACTTTTCAACTTTGACCGCAACCGAATGCGGAATTTCCTCAGAAGTATTCAACAAAATCTTTTCTCTGATAATTTCCTCCGTAACATCACGCATCGTTTCTTCTGTTACGATATCTTCAGGATAAAGCGGTTCGCCTTCAGGAAGCTTTTTATAAATATTTTTTATTAATGTATCGATATTTCTACCTGTTTTGGCGGAAATCCTCACGATTGGCAAATTTTTCTCAAACAAAGTTTTGTAAGAAAGCAGATTTTGTTCAATTTTTTCTGTTTTTTTAACCTTATCAACCTTGTTCATGACAATAATTACAGGGATTTCTGTTTGCAAAATATTTTTAACAATCCAACCGTCACCTTTTCCTGCTGGCTCGGAACCGTCAACCAAAAACAATATCACATCAGCATCGGGAACTGCAACTTTTGCCTCATCCAGCAAAAATTCACCCAACTTATTCAACGGTTTGTGAACCCCCGGAGTATCGACAAAAACGATTTGTCCCTCAGGATTGGTAAGGATTCCTTTTATTCTTTTTCTTGTTGTTTGAGCCTTATCGGTTGCTATGACTATCTTTTGACCTAATATTTGATTCAAAAGCGTTGATTTACCAACATTTGGGCGTCCTATTATTGCAACAAATCCACTTTTCATACACATATTGTAACATAAATTTTATATAGTAGCAAAAAAAAATACTCTAGAGTATTATATATAATAGATGTGTGTAGTTGTTAAAATAACAGGGAACTATGAAGAATAAAAAAAATATTATAATTGCTGCAACATTGGCAATTTTAGGCATTAGTGTAAATTCTGCATTCGCAGATACTAACAATTTAATTCAAATGGACATTAAAAGGTCATCCGTAACCGATACGGTTGATGTAACCTTTTACACGACTGCGGATTCTGGAAATTCTGTAGTTACGAGAAAATCAAGCAACCGTTACGTTGTACTTTTGCCAAATACAATGAGTTCCTCTTCTGCAACTCCGAATTTTGGCGGTGTCCGAGATTTAATTACAGACGTTGACGTTAAACACGTCAATGACGGCATGGGCGGATATACAAAAGTTACCTTCGGAACGACAAAACCTATTAACATCAAAACACACATGGCAAAAACTGCTCCGCTATCTCAAGAACAAAAAGAGGCAAGAGCTCTTGTTGCAAAAAATAACGCAATGGTTTCAAAACCTGCACAAGCAAAAGCAACTGCAACACCTACAGCGAAACCTGCGGCGAAACCGGCACAAGCCCAACACCCTACAACTCCGATAAAAGTAACTAATTCTATTCCGGGTCTGAAACTTATAACTTTTGAACCACCCCAAAAAGTGGCAAACACAAACACTAACACATCTAAAAAAGAACAACCGAAGGTTACCCCTAAAACACAAACGACCGCTTCTGTTGCCCCGAAACAAACAACTAATGAAAGCACTTATGTGCCAAAAGTAAAAGTTGACAGCAACGGCAAACGTGTAATTGACCTTGAACCAAGAATAAATCATTCAATTACACCTGAAACAACACCTGCTCAAACCGCTGTTCCTGAACAGATTACTGATATTCAACCTTCAACACCGATTGTTGACAATTCGGTGAACAATGTTGACCAAACAGCAGAACCTACACCCGTTGAAGATAACAGCTCAAGCTTCCCTTATTGGATTTTATATGCAGGCGGAGCAGTTGTACTTCTTTGCATAATATATTTAGTTCATGATGCAATGAAACATTCGGCAGAAAAGAGTAAGTCAAGATTGGATTCTTTCTACGACATTTCAGCCCAAAATCAGGCAAAAAGACGTAAAAAAGAATATTACGATATTATCAACAACGAAGAATATTCTTGGCAAGAAAAATACAAATTATACAATGAAAAAGGTAATGCAAACGTTCCTGAAAAACATGTTGCCGCAATGTCTTATGTAACAGACATTTCAGGACTTAAAAAAGCTGAAACCCAACCAAAAGATATTCAAATATCAGAACCAAAAATTGCTGAATCTCACGAACAGGTAATTAACGAGAAAATGAAAGCAAAAATGCTTGAACTTGAAAAATCTTACAACAGACCTGCTATTGAAAAATCTGCAGAAGTTTCTGAGGTTCAATCCGAGGATAATGTAATTATGAAGAACTTTAGCGAAATCAAGCTAAAATCTTTCTCAAAACCTATGTCATTAAAGGAAACTAACAGAACATTGATTAGCAACGAAGAAAAACCTTCAAGAAATACCTCTTACAAAGAAGGTAAATTCATCAAGCTTAAAAATTCTGCTAAAACACTTCACTCACAAAAGAATTTGGGAACAAATGATTTAATCAATACGGGCAATAAATATCTTCAAGATATCAATACTATAAGTAATAACAACCCAAAAGCAGACTATGTTTTGTCTTCGGTTGATGAATATTTGTCAATTTTGGATACTGAAACTCCAAATCTTCAACCAATGCCGACCGCAAAAGTTAAAACTCCAACCTCAGTTGCGATGAAACGCTCAGGTGTTTCTAACCCGATAGCTTCAAAAGCACCGAAAGTTGCTGCTCAACTTGAAAAACATCAAGAACACGACTTAGCGGTAAAATCAGGCTATAGCATTGACCCTGAAAGAGGTTTTTACGTTGTAAACATGGACGGCGTTTCGGCTATTGTCGGCAAAGCAAAAGATAACATCTTTATCCTGAAAAAATTTGACCATGTTGTGAACGGAACAATTCAAGTTCGCCGTGATGACGGTAATATTTATATCGTCAGACTTGGCAAATTCAAATGCTTAGTCAATGTCGAACAAGATAAAATGGAAACACTCATAGAAATTTAATCTTAAAAAATGAGA
>SFZC01000271.1 GCA_004558955.1 bacterium
ACTGCTGACACTTGCAAATCTTTTAGGCTGCTTCCTTATCATCACGGCTTCTGTTTTGGTTCCCAGTGTTGCATCCAACTCTTCGGTTTCCGGCGTTCTGAAAGTTATTTATCATTTCATTTTTTACAGAATTTGAGATGCTCTTTACGTTTGCGATTTCTGAAATTGACTGGTCAACGTGCTCAGAAACTTCAGATGAAACAGACAGCGTGGAATTTACGTCCTTGCTGATTTCCTGAAAAATCGTTCTTATGATTTTGTATGCGTTGTTCAAGTCGTTTATGATGATTCCGAAGTCGTTGCGCGTGACAACCTGCGCACGTTTTATCGCGTAGTTTTTTTCAGCAAGCGCACCCAAAATAGCTTTTTCCTGCTGAAGGTTGTTCTTTATGTCGTAAGCGGTAACTGAAGTTGTAAATCCTACTGAAATAAAACTGAATACCGCCGCTGGGAAAATAACTTTCAGAACGCCGGAAACCGAAGAGTCGGATGCAACACTGGGAACCAAAAAAGATGCCGTGATAATTAGAAAGCAGCCCAAAAGATTTACAAGCGTCATCAAGATGATTCGCTCGCGGTTTGATGAAGTTACAACGGATTTATCAAACGGAAGCCAGTGCAGGAAGTGCTCGAAGCGGCTGTTGAAAACTGTGTAAAAGCTGATTCCGTAGAGAAGCATAAAGCCTGTGCAGATAAGAATGATTGAAAGATACGGAGAACTTCCTTCAAATGCTGCAAACTGCGTGTCTTTTAAATGAATCACAAAGCAGGCAAGAAAAGGTATTGCAATTCCCAAAACTAAATTTATTGCAAAAATTATTTTTCCGGAATATTTCAATAGAAGATTTATTTTCCTAATGACTTCATCTGTTCCGTCATAAGTTTCTATATTTTTCCGAAGAAACCTGTAAAAAGCAAACGGGCACAAAACCGCAATCACGTATGCAAGAATAGTGTAAGGAGAAAGCAGGATGGTAATAAATTCATCAATTGTGGCAATTCCAGTAATACATAGGTAAAGTGGAGCCAGCAAGAATGGTGAAAACGAAGATAAAAGTAGCAGAAAAGGAAGCTTTACATAAAATAATTTTCTGTCAGTTTCTGAAAGTTTTTGTTCCATAAAAAATATTCCTTATTAGAAATATATTTCTATAACTAATTTTATCTGTATCAATTAAAATTTTAATTTATTTATGAAAAATTATGAGAAATTAAAAACATTCAGATAGGCTTGACATTTCGAATGCATCATTTCAAAAAAGGATATAAAGAAGAAAATTTGAATTAAAGAATGAGATACATGAACACTCAAAAAGAAATTGATTCTGTTGTAAGAATTGTTTGTTGGATTATTTTGAATTTAGTATTCAAACAAGGAATTTTATCTCTTTGCTAAATTTTGCAATAAAATCTCTTCAATTATTTTTTTTATTTTTTTATTTTCTCTATGATGCCTCTTTTCAGGTCTTTTTTCAGTCGGCTGTAGATACTCTCAGAAACAGATTATAGCTTTCATTTAAAATATCCGCAGAGGTGTAAAATGACTTATGGATATATCCGCGTAAGCACGGACAAGCAGACGGTTGAAAATCAGCGGTTTGAAATCTGCGATTTCTGCAAAAAAGAAAATCTTGAGATTGACGGCTGGATAGAAGAGACAATCAGCGGAACAAAAAACTATGACAAGCGAAAACTCGGAGACCTGCTGAATCATGTTCAGAGCGGCGATCTGATAATATGTGCGGAGCTTAGCAGGCTTGGACGAAGCCTGTTCATGATTATGGAAATTCTTTCAATCTGCATGAAAAAAGACTGCAAGGTTTGGACAATAAAAGACAACTTCCGTCTTGGCGATGACATTCAAAGCAAAGTGCTGGCATTTGCCTTCGGTCTGAGTGCGGAAATCGAGCGCAACTTAATCAGCCAGCGGACAAAGGAGACGTTGAAACTGAAGAAGGCGGATCATTTTAAGAAGGCCGCCACACCCGTGAGCATCATTTGGCAGGAAAGGGCTGCCA
>SFZC01000076.1 GCA_004558955.1 bacterium
GTCATTTTTAATGGCATTTTTTTTGAGTTTTAACTGCTTCATCAAAGTGTACTCATAAGACGGATTTAACAAATCCCACAAATTTTGCAAAATTCTGTTTGAAGTTGTGGTTTCGTAACGCAACGCTCCAACGATTTTCGCACCCGAATCCACCGCCCCGAGTATCATATTAGAAAGCATTAACCCTTTTCCGATAATCACAACCTTCATATTTGAATTATAAACTAAAAAGTATGTTTCGCAATTACAAAACATACTTTTTAAGATTTATTTACATTTTGGATAATGTTTATACTTCTTCTTCCACAGGTTGTTGTTCTTCGGCAACTCTTTCTGCCAATTCTACTTCAGCCCTTGCTTCATCACGCAATTCTCTCAGTTCTGCATAATGCTGAGCGGCAACATTATCTTTAACTGCGGCGTGCTTGCAAGAATGAGCAACTTGGGTTACTATCATCATCATTGGAGCCCAATCAATAAGACCTTTTGCAAAGCCTTTCAATGCTGACGGAACTTTGTCCATGCCTTTTGAAATTTTATTCAAAACTTTACTGTTTTCAAGAACTTTGTCTAATCTTGAAACAACTTCGGTAAATTTTGCAGCAGTTTCAGGTTTTATTGCATTAAGAACTTTTGGAGCAAGTTTAGAAGCTCCGGTTAATGCAAGAGCAACCGCACCGATTGATGCACCGATTGTCAAACCTAAGGATAAGAACGGGTGATTTTGGTCAAATTTTCTCACTGTGTCACTGTTTTTACTTACTTTATTTTTAACTGCAAAAATTCCGTCTATCAATAAGAAAGTTCCTAACCAACTTGCATTAGCACCTGAGAATTTTGCCAAATTACCTAAACGTCCTTTTACCGGATTTCTTACAACCGTTGCCAAACCGCCTACTACAGGCAAGCTCCAATATAAAGCATTATTAATTCTTTTATGTTTTCTGTCATTAACATCATAAGAAGCTTGTAATTTTGCTAATCTTGCTAAATCTTCATCACTTGCGTTAGGCAAATCATCAAGAACATTTGTTGCTGCAGGAATAAAACCACCTTTAGGAACATCATTATAACCGAAATCACGTTTTTTTCTTGAACCAAAGGATTCAACGTTATTTAAAGAAACCGCATTTACTTGCATAATTACACCTACACTTTCTACACTTTTATTATATATATTTAAAAGCTAAAAGTAAATTTTTTTGTTATTTTATGAAAAATTTTTACTAAAATGTTTACAAATATTTATATTTCTAATACTATTGTGGAATGAAAACTTTTTATATTCATACAATGGGCTGTCGAGCCAACCAATTTGAAAGTGCAATAATTGAAGAAAAACTCATAGATAAGGGATTAATAAAAGTTGACAAAATCCAAGAGGCTGACATTTATGTGCTAAATTCGTGTTCTGTTACGCATAAAAGTGATAACGAAGCACTATATTTATTAAGAGCCGCAAAACATAAAAATCCTTCTATCATCAACGTTTTGACAGGTTGTTTTGCACAAATCGAAAAAGACGAATTGCTAAAATACGATTTCATCGACTATGTTTTAGGAAATAACGAAAAATTGAACATGTATGAATATTTAATCAGCAAAACAAAATTTTCGGCACAAGATGTTTTGGAAATGTCGGAATTTAATGCCGTAGAACTTCACGACACGACAAAAACCCGAGCAGCCGTGAAAATTCAAGACGGTTGCGATAACCGCTGTACATACTGCATAATTTGGAAAGCAAGAGGAAAAAGCCGAAGTGCAAAACCTGATTTTATAATAAATCAAATCAATAATTTTTCAAAAAACGGCTTCAAAGAAGTGATGATAACAGGAATTCACATAGGACAATGGGGAAAGGAATTTGACCTGTCGCTAATTGATTTATTAAAAGAAATTGAAGAAAAAACGACAATCGAACGTTACCGACTGGGTTCGCTCAATCCGCCAGAAATCACTCCCGAATTGTTGGAATTTCTGAAAAACTCAAAGAAATTCTGTCCGCATTTTCATTTGTCGCTCCAATCCGCAAACGACAAGACTTTAAAATCGATGAACAGATTTTACAAAACGGATTTTTACCTGTCTTTGATTGATAAAATCAATGAAGCTTTTGATTTGCCGTTCTTGGGAAGTGACATTATTGTAGGGTTTGCAGGCGAAACTGAAGAAGATTTTGAAATCACAAAAAACAATCTTCAAAAATCAGGTCTGACACAAATTCACACATTCCCTTATTCAATAAGAAAAGGTTCAATCGGTGAAAATTTGCCAAATCAGGTTGAGGAAAATGTAAAAACATCTCGTGCAAACCTTGTAAAAGCGATTTCTAAAAATAAATATAACAAATTTGTAGAAAAAAATATCGGCAAAGTTCAAGAAATAATCATAGAAAAACACCGTGACAAACACACAGGGAACCTAAAAGGATTAACGAGAAATTACCTGTCGGTGCAAGTCGTTTCAGATGAGGAAAATTTATACAACACTATTCAAAACGTCAAAATTACAAAAGTTGAAAACGGTTTGATTTTTGCGGAAATTCTTAAATAATAAATTTTAAGAATTGTATAGCTTATTAAAAAACACGAAACTATTTTCTTGAAAAAAAAAATAATTTATAAGATAATGCCCCTGTGTAGTTTTTGGAATAAAAATATGACTAGCTATTTTATTTTAAACATGAAAAATTTATGGGGGATTAGATAATGGATATTTTTTCTATCTTTACACTATGCGGAGGTTTGGCATTTTTCCTATACGGAATGATGGTCATGTCCGCAGGACTTGAAAAAATTGCCGGCGGAAAGATGGAAAAGATGCTCGAAAAAATGACATCTAATCCGTTAAAAAGTCTTTTATTAGGTGCAGGAATTACGATGGCAGTACAGAGCTCCTCAGCCGTAACGGTTATGCTCGTAGGGTTTGTAAACTCAGGAATTATGAAATTGTCGCAGGCTATCGGAGTTATCATGGGTTCAAACGTTGGAACGACAATAACTTCATGGATTTTAAGTTTGTCAGGTATTCAAAGTAATAACTTCTTTATAAGAATGTTAAAACCTGAATCTTTTACTCCAATCCTTGCCCTAATCGGTGTAATAATGATTATGACATCACCTAAAAGCACTTCAAGACGGAAAAACTTTGGCACATTCTTTGTCGGTTTTGCCGTCTTAATGTTTGGTATGGGATTGATGTCATCCTCAATGAGCCCGTTGGCGGATGACCCAAGATTTGCTCATATCTTAACAGCCTTTGCAAATCCAATCTTCGGTTTGTTTGTCGGACTTGTTGTTACTGCTGTTATCCAAAGCTCTGCCGCTTCAGTCGGTATGTTGCAGGCACTTTCTATGACTGGCGGAGTTACTTATGCAATGGCAGTGCCGATTATAATCGGTCAAAACATCGGAACTTGTATAACTGCCGTACTTTCAAGTATCGGAGTAACAACAAATGCAAAACGAGTTTCTGTGGTTCACGTTGCATTTAACGTTCTCGGTGCTTTAATCTTTTTACCGTTATACGAACTAGGTCACTATTTTATAAACTACCCGTTCTCGGAAGCAGTTAGCCCATTTGGAATAGCGGTTGTTCATTCGATTTTTAACGTTGCTACAACTGTAATTTTATTCCCGTTTGCAAAAGCCTTGGAAAAATTAGCACTACGCGTTATAAAAGACGAGAAAAACGAATCAGAAGTTATTTTGGACGAAAGACTGTTGCTAACTCCGTCTTTTGCAATCACACAATGCTACAAAGTAACGGCAACAATGGCAAAAATAACAAGAGATACATTGGTTATGTCTGTTAGAATGTTGAAACAATATAATCCGAAGGTTTCTGAAATTATCAACAAAAACGAAGTTAGAATCGACAAATATCAAGATACTTTGGAATCTTTCTTGCAAAAACTTTCAGGTCGTGAATTGTCAGACGAAGACAGTAACAAGATTTCACAACTGTTCTTATCAATTTCTGATTACGAAAAAATTGCAGATCACGCAATTCACATTTTGAGTATCGCAACCAAAATTCACCGCAAAGAATGGAGTTTCTCACCAGAAACCATTGACGAATTAAAACGTGTAGTTAACGCGGTAAAAGAGGTTTTCGATGTCACTGTAAACGCCTTTGTCGGACACGATTTGACAATGGCATACCATGTAGAACCGCTTGAACAGGTGGTCGATGATATTGCGTATTTCGCAAAGAAAAATCACATCAAGCGTGTTAAAAAAGACAAATCTCACATCAAACGAAGCTTTGCCTATGCTGAGATATTGAACGATTTGGAAAGAATTTCAGACCACTGTTCTAATATTGCTACAAATATTATTCAGTCAACAAATTCCTCACTTCCAAAACATATTTTAAAAAACAAACTAAAAGAAGCGGATACGGGTGATTTTAAGGCTCAAGTCGAAGCCTTCCGTGCAAAATATGCGGTTGAACCAATTAGTTTATAATCATATTTTACAAATAAATTTGTATTAAAAAAGCAGTCAATGAAAAATGACTGCTTTTAGTATTTATGTATTAAAATTCAAAATATATTTTATACGGCAAATCTGAAGTGAACCAAATCTCCGTCTTGAACAACATAATCTTTACCTTCAAGTCTTGTAACACCTTTATCTTTGCATGCAACATAAGAACCAAGTTCAACAAAGTCTTTATAAGGAGTGATTTCTGCACGAATAAAGCCTTTTTCAAAATCAGTGTGGATAACACCTGCCGCTTGCGGAGCCTTAGTTCCTGCAGTAATAGTCCAAGCACGAACTTCTTTTTCCCCTGCGGTGATAAAAGTTCTCAAATTCAAAAGATTATAAACTGATTTAATCATTCTGTTAATTCCGCTATCCTCGATTCCAAGTTCTTTCAGGTATTCTTCTGCCTCTTCTTTACCTAAATCGGCAAGTTCTTCTTCAATTTTTGCAGTAATTACAACCATTTCAGCACCGTGTGTTTTAGCATATTCCGCAACTTTTTGTGTATAATCGTTGCCGTTTTTCAAATCAAATTCAGAAACATTCGCACAGTAAATTACAGGTTTTGTTGACAACAAATTCAACATTTTAACAACAGGCAATTCATCTTCATCAAAGTGTTTTTTGATATCAATGAACGTACAATCAGATAATAATTTAGCAAGTTTTGTTAAAACCTTATCCTCTAAAACTGCCTCTTTATCCCCTGATTTAACAACTTTAGAAATTCTTGCCTGACGTTTTTCAACAGATGCCATATCCGCAAGTGCAAGTTCCGTGTTAATCGTTTCAATGTCACTAATCGGGTCAACTTTACCCTCGACATGAATGGTGTTTTCGTCATCAAAACATCTTACCACCTGAATAATTGCATCAACTTCTCTGATATTTTGCAAAAATTGGTTTCCTAATCCTTCACCCTTGCTCGCTCCTTTTACCAAACCAGCAATATCAACAAATTCAATCGCTGTCGGTATGATTACATCTGTTTTACAAAGTTTTGCTAAAATCGGCAATCTTTCGTCCGGAACATCTACAACTCCGATATTCGGCTCGATTGTACAAAACGGATAATTCGCACTCTGAGCATTTCTTGCATTTGTCAACGCATTAAATAAAGTCGATTTTCCAACATTTGGAAGCCCTACTATTCCTGTTTTTAACATTTATATTTCCTTCTTTTACTATACTTATAAATCTATTGTACTTCAAACCAATTCTTTAATATAGCCTTTTTCTTTTATGTAAAGGTTTATTAATTATTACGATATATTACGATTATATACAAAATGAATAAAAAAAGAGCAATTTTTTAATATCAAAATACTTTATAAATATGTAAGGGGATTACAAAAGGAAAAATAAAGGAGTTAAAATGGCAAGAGTACTTATTTCAATGCCTGAGAAATTTCTAGACGAAATTGACACAGTGGCAAATTCAGAAAATCGCACAAGATCTGAACTAATCAGAGAAGCATTAAGAACTTATATGTATAGAAGTCAATTAAGAAATAGCAAAAAAGCCGTGACAAATGCGGAACTTCTTGATACACTGTTAGGGTAAGCAAAAACTATTTAGGGGAAATAAAATTAAAGAAAAGGAAGAAGGTGGAAAATGCCAAATAGCAGTTATCAAACATCGTCCGTGTACGAGTACATAAAATTGCTGGACAAAGAAGATGCAAAAATGGAGAATAATACGGATGCCATCAAATCAAGTATTAATCAATATATGTTGCATCATCGCAGAGCACAATCTAATGCTAAACTTTTAGAAAGTTTATTAGAAGATTAAAAATGAAATGAAAAAGTTTCGTTGGGGAAAATACAATTCGTAAAGATTAAGTAAGGTAAAAACAAAAAAAGACTTGATATTTCTATCAAGTCTTTTTTCATATTGTTATTTGCCGTTATTATTCGATAATTGTATCTACAACACCAGCACCAACAGTACGTCCGCCTTCACGGATAGCGAATCTCATACCTTTTTCGATTGCTACCGGAGCGATCAATTCAACGTTCATTACAACGTTATCACCAGGCATTACCATTTGACCTTCAAATTGGATTGAACCTGTAACGTCAGTTGTTCTGATATAGAATTGAGGTCTGTAACCTGGGAAGAATGGAGTGTGACGTCCGCCTTCTTCTTTAGTTAAAACGTAAACGTTAGCTGTGAATTTAGTGTGTGGGTGAATTGAACCAGGTTTAGCCAAAACTTGACCACGTTCGATTTCAGTTTTATCAACACCACGAAGCAATGCACCGATGTTGTCACCAGCTTGACCTTGATCAAGAGATTTTCTGAACATTTCAACACCTGTAACTGTTGTTTTCTTAGTAGGTTTGATACCAACTAATTCAACTTCGTCACCAACTTTAACGATACCACGTTCTACACGGCCTGTAGCAACTGTACCACGACCTGTGATAGAGAAGATATCTTCGATTGGCATCAAGAATGGTTTATCCAAATCTCTAACAGGATCCGGGAAGTAAGAATCCAAAGCATCCATCAATTCCCAAATCTTATCTGTCCATTCGTTTTCACCACGTTTGATAGATGGGTTAGCTTGAACTGCTTCTAAAGCTTTCAATGCAGAACCGTGGATGAACGGAATGTTGTCACCGTCGAAATCGTAAGAAGAAAGCAATTCTCTAACTTCCATTTCAACCAATTCTAACAATTCAGGATCATCAACCATATCGCATTTGTTCAAGAATACAACTAGGTTAGGAACACCAACTTGGCGAGCAAGCAAAATGTGTTCACGAGTTTGAGGCATAGCACCGTCAGTTGCTGCAACTACAAGAATTGCACCGTCCATTTGAGCCGCACCTGTAATCATGTTTTTAACATAGTCAGCGTGACCTGGGCAGTCAACGTGAGCATAGTGTCTTTTTTCTGTTTCGTATTCAACGTGTGCTGTTGAAATGGTTATACCTCTTGCTTTTTCTTCAGGAGCAGCATCGATTTCATCGAATTTTTTAGCTGCTGCTTGACCTGCTGCAGCCAATGTACCGGTAATAGCTGCTGTCAATGTAGTTTTACCGTGGTCAACGTGGCCGATTGTACCTACGTTAACGTGCGGTTTCGTACGTTCATACTTTTCACGTGCCATGAGATTAATCTCCTTCTTTTTTGTCTTACTATATACTACTATTAATTTAGTATTCTACGATATTCTAATTTTATTCGCTCATAATTTTTTGTCAACAATATTTGAAAAATCTTAACCTTAGGCTTAACTTTTCCTAATATTAATATATAAAGTTAAAAATTTTTATGTTACAATCAAGCATATTGTTAAATTGACTAACAAAAAGGAGAAAAAAATGACTCAAAAAGAAAAAACTCAAGAATCTAATTCTTCTCAAAACCAAATCAGACAAGTCAGAATCCAAAAGATGAATAATTTGAGAGAAAGAGGTTTGAACCCTTATCCGTACGGTTACGATAAAGATATAATGGCAGAAGATTTGCAAGATAAATACAAAGATTTGCCGGCAGGTGAAGAAACTGAAGATTGCTACCATGTTGCAGGCAGAGTGATGGCAAACCGTAACACAGGTATGTTTATTGACCTTGTTGACGCTTCAGGAAAAATTCAAGTATTTTCACATAAAGAAAACTTATCGGAAGAAGATATGAAAACCTTAAAAAGTATTGATATCGGTGATATCGTTGGTTTTTACGGTTCTGTTAGAAGAACTCCTCGTGGAGAATTGACAATTAAATCTCAATCATTGAAAATTTTGTCAAAATCTTTGTTGCCGCTACCTGAAAAATTCCACGGTTTAACAGATGTTGAAACAAAATATCGTCAAAGATACGTTGACATGATTGTGAATGAAGACGTTAAAAAAACTTTCCAACAAAGAAGTTTGATTATCCAAAAAGTTAGAGAATACCTAATCGGTCGTGGATTTATGGAAGTTGAAACACCTATGCTTCACCCGCAAGCAGGTGGAGCAAACGCAAGACCGTTCATCACTCACCACAACACACTTGATATGGACATGTATTTGAGAATCGCTCCTGAATTGTACTTAAAAAGACTTATGGTTGGCGGTGTAAGCGAAAAGATTTTTGAAATTAACAGAAGTTTCAGAAACGAAGGTATCGACACTCGTCACAACCCTGAATTTACAATGATGGAATTGTATCAGGCCTATGTTGATTACAATGATATGATGGAATTGACCGAAAACTTGGTAGCCTACGTTGCAAAAGAAGTTTTAGGAACTACAAAAATCCAATACGGGGAAAACGAAATTGATTTGACTCCGCCTTGGGACAGAAAAACCATGCTTGGTGCTATCGAAGAAGCAACAGGTATCGACTTTGGCAAGATTGAAACAGTTGAAGAAGCAAAAGAAAAAGCACATTCCGTTCACGTTGATGCTGATGATTGCGACAAATGGGGGCAAGTTGTAGAAAGAGTATTTGAGGAAAAAATTGAACCGTCATTGATTCAACCTATCCACATTTACGATTACCCGAAAGATATTTCACCGCTTTCAAAAGTTCACAGAGACAACCCTAGATTGACGGAACGTTTTGAAACTCGTGTAAACGGCTGGGAAATCTGTAACGCCTTTTCCGAATTGACTGACCCGCTTGACCAAAGAGCAAGATTTGAGGCTCAAATGGCAGCAAAAGCAGCAGGCGATGAAGAAGCAATGCCGATTGATGAAGATTACATCTGTGCTTTAGAACACGGTGTACCTCCAATGGGCGGTTTGGGCTTAGGTATCGACAGATTGATTATGTTAT
>SFZC01000272.1 GCA_004558955.1 bacterium
CACCCCAAGACTTCTGTAATTCCAGCTTTTTTTAGTTTATCAAGAATTGAGATGTCTTGGGGTGGAATTGACATTAAATAAATGTCTTTGTTTGATCTTGAGCGGATATAAGTTGCAATCTTTAAAATAATATCCCACCCTCCAGCTAAGGAGTAGGTTCCACCCCCAATTAGGAAGTGTCGAAATTCAACTTTTTCAAGACAATAGTCTATAGTTTCGATTATGTCGTTGATATCATAGACAGCGTTCTCAAGTGGAAGATTGCAAAATTTACAAGCTTTACCCTCTTTTTTATAAACACAAATTGGCGCAGGATTTATTCGTATTCGATCATTTGCTAAATTTATAATTGCATCATACGGAATTCCAGATTTTGTGGTTCTATTTAACAAAGATGTTGGCATAAAAGAAATTTCGATATCACAAATTTTATTTGCATCCCAAAATAGGATAAATTTTCTGTCATGTACTTTAATTTCAAAAGGACTGAACGATACAAATTTACATTTATATGGAACGTTGACAGAAATATTGTCAAAAATAACTATATCTATTGCATCAAATACAGCGTCGCGTATAGTTCCTTGTTCTTTTGCAAATATAAGTGCTTCGTCACTAAATGTTACTCCATGATTTAAAAGTGCAAATTTAATATATTCTTTTTGATTTTTATATTGCCAAAATAATTTTTGAAAACTGTCTTCCGTGTAAAAATTAGGATGTAAAACAATAGAATTTCTATTTGGCGCGCATATGTTTTCGTCAAAAATACATCTACATAAGTATGCATTTTCCTCATATGTTACATTTTTTTGAAAACTGTATCCATCCATTTGTATATTTTCTGATTTTACAGATTTAAGAACCTTTTGTAATCTAATTGTCGAAATATTGCTTGATGTAAAGGTATAATTACTGTATGGAACCTTAAACGATTTAATCTTACATAAAGGCATTAATCCAAATGCTTGCAATTGGATTGAAAACAACGAATTTTGATTGGATTCTTGCAAACCTTTGTTCAATAAATGACTTGATGCTTGGAAACGGGGATTAATTTCCATAAAATACAATTGTTTATCATGGTATAAATAATCTATACCCAAAATGCCTTTGAACCCCTGTTGTTTACAATAATTTCCAATTTTTAAGGATATGTTTCTTACCTTCGTTTTTAATTCATGAGACAAAAGGTCATAACATATAAAATCAGCTCCCTGATATAATATGTGATTTTGACGATTTGTAATGATTTGGATGGACGGAGGGAAAGTAACAATTTGATTTCCCAAAATAGCAATATGTATATTTATAGGGATAGATTCTCTATAATAAGGCGAAATTAAATACTCATCATTGTTGTTAATTGATGCAGAAATATCATTATCTCCGCGAATGAGGAAAGTTCCTTCTCCACCTGAGGAGTATTTTTTTTGAAGGACATATTCTTTACTATCCGGAAAATATTTGCGGATAGTAGAAAAGGAACATTTGCTTCCATTTAAAGTAATATATGGTGTGGTTTCTACAATACCAGCAAGATTCATTTTGCATCGAATTTTATCGGACAACATGTCAAGCAATTCGTACGAATTTAGTCCAATAACATGTTTTAATACTGTATCGTCATATTGGTATGCAGAGATAGGGTTATAAAATAAAAATTGTGAATGTGGATATTTATTGCAAATTTCTTTTACATTTGTGGCAATAAAATGAACCAAATCGCTATTAATAATATTATGATTTATACGTATATTGGAATTTTGACAATATGCAACATTACCATTTGTATTATCTCCATATATTGTAATGGATCCTGCAAATTTAATACCTGCATTATTGATATCTGATTGGCGTGGTCCAACCCAGTATATTCTTTCCATGATACTCCTCCTTATGTAATCAACGGATAATCTCTTATTATCCATCACCCATGAGCAACATCTGGGAGATATTGCAGAGATTGAAGAGAAAAAAGAACTGTTTGATTGGGATAGTTG
>SFZC01000273.1 GCA_004558955.1 bacterium
ATAAGAGTTCCGTAGAGGTCAAAAATATAATTTTTATACATAGTGAAGTCACCGTCCGTAATTTGTGTTCGATTTTATTCTACCATTTTTCCAATCTGATTGCAATAAAAAACAGTATATGATAAAATATTTTCAGATTAAAATATAAAACAATTCCGAATTACGCATTACGCATTCCGAATTAAATTAAGTGGGTGATTTTTTGACTAAAAAACAAATTGCGATAAACGCTGTAAACGCCTTGAAAAAGGAATATCCCGAAGCAATCTGCTCGCTTGTGTACACAGACCCTCTCCAGCTCTTAATTGCAACTCGCCTTGCCGCTCAATGCACAGACGCAAGGGTTAATATGGTAACGCCTGCGTTGTTTGAGAGGTTTAAGACGGTTGACGATTTTGCAAATTCGACAGCCGACGAGGTTGCAGAGTATATCAAAAGCTGCGGACTTTACAAGACGAAGTCAAGGGATATTGTTGAGCTTGCAAAAATGCTGCGTGACGATTTCGGGGGAGTTGTGCCCGATAATATTGACGATTTGATTAAGCTGCCTGGAATCGGCAGAAAGACCGCAAACCTTGTGTGCGGCGATATTTTCGGCAAGCCTGCCGTAGTTGTTGACACGCATTGCATACGCATTACGCAAAGGCTCGGACTGCATAACCTGAAGGACCAGAAAAAGATTGAGTTTGCTTTGCGTGATTTACTGCCGCCCGAGGAGAGCAACGATTTTTGCCACAGGCTTGTACTTCACGGCAGAGCAGTGTGCACAGCACGCAGTCCTAAATGCGAAAATTGCTGTATGAAAGAATTTTGCAATGTTGTTCGGAAAGGTTTATTACCCTGATATATAATGATATAACGGAAACGTTTCGGGCGACCACACAGGGTCGCCCCTACGGAATAAATTAAATGAATGATATAAAATAATCTGTAGGGGCAGCCCTATGTGGCTGCCCGTTGGCAATAACAAACGTTTCAGTTACAGTCGTAGGGACACAGCGTACCGTGTCCGCAGTAATTATCAAATATTTCCGAACAACACGCAACATTACAAATAATTCCGCATTATGCATTACGAATTCCGAATTAGTGTTTCCCTGTTGAACCGAAGCCGCCCTCGCCTCTGTCGGTGTCGTCAAGCTCGCTCACTTCGACAACATCGGGGGTGAGTACGGGCGCAATTACCATCTGGCACACACGCTCGTCAGGCTCGATTGTGTAGGGTTTGTCGGACACATTGCAAAGACCGGCGCAGATTTCGCCCCTGTAATCGCTGTCGATTACGCCGACGCCGTTTGAAAGGCAGATTCCGTGCTTAACGCCAAGACCGCTCCGAGCGTAGAGGAACGCCGCACAGCTGTTGTCGGGCAGAGCGATTGCAATGCCTGTCGGCACGACTGCAAGCTGACCGGGAGCAAGCGTAATCGGCTCGTCAATGCAGGCGTACAAGTCCATTCCTGCCGAGCCGTTTGTGGCTCTTTTGGGGATTTTTGCGTTTTCTCTGAGTTTTTTTATCTTGATTTCCATTTTTATCATCCTTCATTTCCTGCAATTTTTGAATTTTTCTTTCACAGGATTTTTTATTTTTCCAAATTGAAATTATCTTTCGGAAATTTAATTTTTTTAATTTTCGGCAAAAGAATTTTTTATAATTCCTTTTTCAAAATTAATGTCTTTTAACACTTTCAACATTTTATTCAACACCTCTTTTATATAAACCACGTGTGAATTTGTCTTTTAACATCGAAAACCCATTGAAATCTTTAATGTTTTCCACGTTTTCCACATAGTTTTCAACAGTGAAACGCAAAACGTTAAAAGATGTTGAAAGTTTTGAAATTTCTTCATCAGCAATAAAAAGGGGCACGCAATTGAGCACTTCGGTGCAGCAACCATTGCATTTCAGATAAAAACGCTTGCCTTTTCTATCCTGCATTTTTGACTGATTTTTGCAAGTTTTACAGTCAATTCCGCCGCTCTTGTTCGGGCAGTTGCGGCAGAGCATAAGCGGAAGATAGCCGTAGCTGATTATTCCCCTGTCAATCGTTGCGCCGAGGCGGTTAATGCGCTCAAATGTAAGCTCAAAGCTCAACTCAACGCTTTTCAGTCCGTACTCCTGCGCCCAGAGTAAATCATAGGTGTTGACAAGATTCAGTCCGAATCCGCCGTGAAGAGTCATTCCGAGAGCTTTCGCTTGATAAAGTGCGCCGATATTATGGCACAAAACATCATTAATTCCGATTGCTTTTACATTATTAAGCGCAGTTTCAATCTGCTTTTCACGTCCGAACATTCCACGTGGAATTTCAACGCCGATTTTAAAGCCCTCGTTTTTAAGACGCTCAATTTCCCTTATATCGGAAAACAGAGGAACAAAAACAAGCTCACATTCCTTAATGCCGTTACCGATTTTCGTACCTGCCGTTCTTGCCCGAACGGCTCTTTTTTTGCCCTCAAACGGCTGTATATCTTTAAAAATTTCTACATTATTAATAGTATAGTTATGCACTTTACTCCGCTTTTCATCAAGCTCTGCAAGCACCTCACGCCGCAGTGAGTTCAGCGCAGAAAGCGGAAGTGAAATGTCGTTGTCAATACAGGTTTCAAGCTTTTCAAATTTATAAGCCGT
>SFZC01000274.1 GCA_004558955.1 bacterium
CGGATTGTATACTGTCCGCTAAATGCGATGTCGGGTCGCCCCTTGTCGGTGCGGAATGTTGCCAACCCACGTTACAAATATAATAATAATTTGCAATATAGTAAGTATCCTGACCATCTATTTTGGATAATACTTCACGGATCTTGCATTTACGCCTCTTTTTGATAGCGGCTGCTTGATTTTGTAAGGTTTGGATGGATGGTGGCTTGAGTGAGATGGAAGAGAACAAAAAGTCGGGTGGCTGGAATGTGAGGGCGAGCAAGTCGCCATCGGAGATGGCGTATTGTGGGCAACTTTTACCTTTGCAGTGGATTTAGAGATTAACAGAAAATGTTTAATTTTGTAAATAAATAAAGACTGGGCGGTGAACTTTTGTGGCTATTAGTCAAAAAGGACTACATGGAGTTTAAGTCCGCCCAAGTCTTATTTGTTGAACACATCAAGCTAGATTTTTAGACCTTTATGTCTACTAAAAGTTTTGGATGATTCAACATTTTTTAAAAATCTCATAAATTATGAGCGAAGATAAACAATTAATTGCAGAAAAGCAAATTTTTATTGGGTGTGATGTGTCAAAATACACACTTGATTTTGCGATTTATCAACGCGGTATGGACTACCGCAAGTTTAAACACTACCAGGTAAGCAACGACGAAGCCGGCTTTAAAGAACTGCTTAAATGGCTTAAAAGCAACGGGGTAAAAAAGCACAAAGATCTCGTTGTTGGCATCGAGCACACCGGATACTATTCCAACGCACTAGCGGAATGGCTATTTCGAAAAAAAATCACATTCTGCTACCTACATCCCCTTGATGTGAAAAACTACATCAGCAGCGCACGCAATAAAAACGACTCGGAAGACGCCTGCATGATTGCCGACTACCTATACACGATGAGAGAGAAACTCACTCCATCCACACCGGAGCCTTCGGAAATCAAACAACTGCGCGCATTGCGAAATGAACGAGCTCTTATTATAAAGAGTAGAACTGCATTCCTAAATCTGCTAAAAAACATTGATGAACCGGCATCAATCAAACGAATGCAGACGATTATCAACGAGCTAAACACGCAAGTGAAAGCCATAGAAAAAAGCATCATGGAAGCTATCAACTCCAACGAAAAGATTAAGCAAAACTATAACTTGATTACCACAATTCCCGGAATAGGCCTCGTCAACGCAATCAACACAATTATAGCCACTTGCAATTTCACAAAATTCCAAACAGCCAGGCAATATGCCAAGTTCTGCTGCATATGCCCCCTATCCAACGAATCCGGCATATCAGTAAGAGGAGGAGATCACATCTCAAAGAAAGGACATAATGAACTAAAAACAGATTTAACAGAAGCCGCAAGAAGCACCATCATTCATAACAGCCAAATGAAAGCCTATTATCAAAGAAAAAGAGCCCAAGGCAAAAGTCATGGATGCGTAATGAACGCCATCAAATTCAAACTTGTATGCCGAATGTTCGCAGTCATAATCCGTCAAAGCCCCTATGTGGATTTTGAAAAATATCGACAATAATGGCAACAAAAATTCGGTCTAAAAAAAAACTATGAAAAACACCGAGGGTATGCCCCAGTGGCAGGGGCTCGCAGCCCCTAAGAACGTCCAAACCAAACTGTTAAAACTTTTAACACTGACAATTACAAAAAATTAACACTTCCCATAAGGAAAAAGTCCTAGATTTCTCCATGCAAGCGAGGCCTTTTGCAATCAAAAATGGTGTAGTTAGTTGTTTTTTTAGGGTGTTGACGGGTGATTTGGGAAGGTTTTTTCTTCGAAATTTTTGGTTGCGGAAAATCGTATTAAAATTTTGGAAATGAATGGCTTATGCGTGATTTGATTGCAAAGGGACGGTTCTTTTGCAATCACCAAACCCGCCGTCGGAGACGGCATATTGTGGACAACTCCAAGCAAGCGAAGGCGAAGCCCGATGCGCAGCTTGGAGACAGCGTAAGCCGAGAAAAAGAGCCTCGGAGGGTCGGTCGTGGCAATCCCAAAAAATTAGCATAATTCTTGACAATAACCGAAATTCGTGAAACCGGTGTATCCAAAACCGGGACATTCCATTTTGGTCTTGCCTCCCGTCACCCGACACATTATCTTTGCCGGCGAGTTCCTTTACATATTGACGCAATAAAATA
>SFZC01000275.1 GCA_004558955.1 bacterium
TGCTAATTTAACTAAAGAAAAAATTAATCAGTTTGCAAATGGTTTAGACGATCGTGCCTATGCTGCTAAAATTAAGAACGCAGCAGAAGCGATTAGAGAGGGGGAATATCCACCAAAAGACTCTAATTTCACATATCCAGCTAATCTTAAAGACTGTGAAATTGTTATTCAGGAAGCTAATATTGTTAGTATTGAACGAGTCCTCTTAAAATTCCGTGGAAAATGGGGAATTACCGATATAATTACAAGTGCTGAAATGCGTGAGTTATTTAGTCGTCACCATTATGGAAAACAGGATTTAGATGATGCTGGAGAGATAATGGAAATCATAAAAAAAGCAAGTGGTGAATACAAAATAATGTCACTTGATGAAGAGGTCCAATGTCTTTCAAAAATCAAGTATCGTAATAGCTTACGAGAAGCTATCTATAAACTTGCAGACAAAATGTCAGAAAGGTGAGAGAATGGACAAAATTAACAATTCAAGGAGGAAAAAGGTTGATTGAAAAGAAAAAAGCACCGAAACTAAGGTTTCCAGGATTTACTGATGCAAATGGTGGAAGTTATGAAAACGATGTTGTAGAAAACGGGACTTATGAATTAATTACTTTAAAATCAGTAAATATGTCAGGAAAACTAGTAAGTTCTGGAAAATTTATAAATAGAGAAACTAAAACTTTAGAAAAAGATACTCTAGTTATGATTTTAAGCGAACAAGCTCCTGGACTATTAGGAATGACAGCTCAAATACCAGAAAACAACAAGTATGTTCTCAATCAACGTGTCGCAGAAATAAAACCCAATACAAATATAGACAGCTATTTTTTATCTATGTCTATAAATAGATCACAAGTATATTTTAGCAAAAGAGGTGCCGGAACTAAGGTTCAAAATATTTCAAAACCCAATGTTGAAAATTTCGAATTCTATTGTCCTTCTGAAAGAGAACAGCAAAAAATAGGCTCATTCTTCAAACAACTAGATGACACTATCGCTCTTCATCAGCGTAAGTTGGAACATACAAAAGATTTGAAAAAATCAATGCTTCAAAAAATGTTTCCGAAAAAAGGTGAGAAAAATCCAGAAATTCGTTTTCCAGGATTTACTGACGATTGGGAACAGCGTAAGTTGGGGGATGTCTTTGATGAGCGTTCTGAAAGAGCATCAGGAAACGAAGAATTATTGTCTGTTACTATTTCAAATGGAGTAATTAGGCAAATTGATTCTGAAAAGAGAAATATTGCATCAGAAGATAAAAGTAATTATAAAGTTGTAAAAAAAGGTGATGTTCCATATAACTCTATGAGAATGTGGCAGGGTGCTGTTGGAACTTCTGATTATGACGGTATTGTAAGTCCTGCCTATACGGTTCTAATTCCTAAAAATAACTGCAATGGCAAATTCTTTATGGAATTATTTAAAAAGCAACCAACACTTGAAATCTTTAAAAGATGGTCTCAAGGTCTCACCTCTGATACATGGAATTTAAAATATCCTGTTCTCTCAACAATACCTTTTATGGTACCAAGCGTAAAAGAGCAGGAAAAAATTGCTGAATACTTTAAGAGTCTCGATAACCTCATCACTCTTCATCAGCGTGAGTTAGAACATCTCAAATTGCTTAAAAAAGGCTTATTACAGCAAATGTTTGTATAACAAAGGAGAAACAATATGAATAATATTACTACAATTACATCCCAGTTATGGGCTATGGCAAATGAACTACGAGGAAACATGGATGCTTCAGAATATAAAAATTATATTTTGTCATTTATGTTTTATAGATATCTTTCAGAACATCAAGAGCAATATTTAGTTTCTAATGGGGTTATTGATGTTGAAGAAGGCCAATCTGTAAACGAAGCATACAAAGAGCAGGCGAGTGGTGATGACCTAGATGATTACATTGAAGATATTTCATATGCATTGGGTTATGCGATTTCTCCTGATGATACTTGGGCTTCACTTATGGATAAAATTGATAACAGTGAAGTTATCCCAAGTGATTATCAAACTATTTTTGCAAATTTTGATGAACATGCAAAACTTAATAAAGAAGCAGAAAAAGATTTCAAAGGTGTATTTAATGATGTAAATCTCGGAGACTCAAGATTGGGAGCTTCTACAAATGAACGTGCTAAATCATTGAATCGTATCGTTAAGTTAGTTGACGG
>SFZC01000077.1 GCA_004558955.1 bacterium
CAAACCAATCATACGAGAAAGGAACTCCTTTTTCTAATGTTTTAAGAAATTAATTTAAGGAATTATTCATCCTTACACAAACTATTTTACGGTCTCTTTCAAAGAGATTGTAATATTTTTTAAAACACACCTACTTATCAAAGTAAAAGATTTTTGTATAAAATTTAAAATGATTTCTAGCACTACATAAAACAATAATTTTAATGATAGCAAGATAAACCTCTCTCCGAAATAAAGATTTTTATTGTTAAACATCAAAATTATTGTTAATAAGTAAAAAAATATTTTCTTTTATACCTATGTTTTTCACAACTACTTTTCAGTACTTAGGAAGATTTTAAATTTAGATTTGCTGCCCTTATTATTTTCTATGATGCTCATGTTTAAATTATTTTTTCTACTCCTTTTATTTTGAGTAAATTTCATACTAAATTGTTCTTCTATATAACATAATGACTAGACTTACTGGTAATTTATCTAGCTAATATCAATTATGCATAAATTTAATGTTTTTAAACACATTTTTATAGTCTTTTTGAAGCTATTTATATCCAAAATACTACAATTTTTGACTATTTCAGCAAAAGTTTATTTAAAAATAAGAATCTGTAGGCAAATCACCAACTTTTTAAGGCTAAAAACTCAACTTGATAGCTTTTATAGAGTACTTTTATTTGTATCTCCCCTCCTCCATTGACTAGGGAGCAGGGAAAACATAAATAAAAAGCCCGAAATGACAATAAAGCAGTCAAATTCAGGCTTTTCTTACTAGTACTAGCAAATTTATTCAGATGAAATTATTCTCTTATGCAGTATGGAATTTGCTGACAACGAAGGCCACAATGATTACCAAAATTACTGCACCTAAAATAGATGGAACAATTGCCATACCTGCTACCTGTGGTCCCCATTCACCCAGAAGGGCTTGTCCCAATGAAGAACCAATCAAGCCAGCTAAAATATTAGCAATCCAATTCATTGATCTGCCGTGACCTGTTAAAGCCCCAGCAATCAGACCAATTACACCGCCGACAATCAATACCCAAATCCAATGTAGCATTTTGATCACCTTTGCTTTCTTGCAACATCTATATTTATAAATAATTTAATTAAGTTAAGCGCTTATTCTTAATTATTTATATTTTATAAAACGCTATAGCTTTTGTCACTAATTGTATTCTACAAAACTATTAGTCTTATGTTTTTCTTTAGCTTTTGGACATTAAAATTGATCTTCATTTTCAAAGATTATTTGCTTAAACTAATCACAAAATATCAGCAATTTCATGAGGATACTCCCACTGAATGTAATGAAAAGTCCCCATTGGTATAATTTTGGATTCAGAATTTTGGTTAAAGTATTCAGATCTTTCATATTCGCTCATTCGATACTTCTCAGTAATGATTATCGTTGGAATAGAGTCATTCCATTTATCTTGATTAAACCAAAAGACATCTTTTTTCATAGCATTCATTAAATGTTGGTCATCTTGATCATTGAAATGAGCTTTATTCTTTTCTGTTGTTTGCCAAAAAGTCTTTGCTTCTGTTTCTGGAAATAGATCAAATATTTTTTGATGAATAAACTTTTCAGAAATAGTTTCATTTTTATTTCTTTCCAAATAAGCTTTTTCTTGTGGTGGATTTAGAATAATTTCTCGATCAGTTGGCTCTATACCTACAAAGGCTTTCAAATTTTTAACTTTATCTCTCACTTGAAATGCATATACTCCGCCAATACTATGAGCTAAGATAATAACATTCTTTGCATTCAATTTATTTATTATTTTAGCTATCGCATTAGCTTCATCAGTAATAGAATACGATTTTATTGATTTACCACTATAGCCAAGTGTTTAAAAAATCAGGTGCAAAAATTTCAAAGTCTTTTGGTAAATATTTAAGTACTTGGGAGAAGTTCTGAACTGTATCAAAGCTGCCGAAACAGTTTAAAAGTACAATTAATGGTTCTCCAGTTCTAAAAGTATACTCAATTTGTCCCAGCTCGGTATTTTCTTTTTGAATTTGCATTTGATATTAACTTTTCCCTTTCAGTTTTATGTCTTCATTATAGTATTTATTTCATCATCTAAACTCAGATTACGCCTGAAGATCTTTTCTGGTAAGAACCCAATATAATCTTTTTCATTCCACCACGAGTGCACTTTTTTCACCAAAAGATGCTTCATGTCGTTCTTGATGACGTTTCATTATTTCTTCGAAAGGTATATCAAAGTAATAAGCATAAATCTGTTGATCAAATAGTTCCTGCGCTTTTTTGAACAAAGATGCATACCATTTTGCATTCAAAATTCCTTCAAGGATAACATAATCACAATTTTTATAGCCATAAATTAATAAATCTTCTGCCTGAATTACCACGTAAAATGATTAGTTTAGTCAGAGTCAACACTTTCTTCTTAGTTCAGCTTCATTTTATCTTGAGAAAAATCCACGGGATAAGCATCAGACCATTTTTCAGTAACCGAATCAATCACTTGGAAGCCAAATTTTTGATAGAGTCTTTTTGCTTTTAGATTATGCGTGAACACATCTAACTGTACTGGACGATTTAGATCTAACAACACTCTTTTCATCAATGCTGTACCAATTCCCTGACCTTGTTTGTCTGGGTCAACATACAAAAATTCTAAATGATGAGGTTTGGCTCCTACAAAACCAACTAATTTTTGACGCTCTACAGCAATGTAAATTCTACAAGATAAGAAATAATCTAGATATGGTGCATTCCTTAAAGAAACAAAAACAGCTTCTAAATTCTCATTTTTTAACTCCTGCATTCTACCTTTGTCCATTACCTGACAAAGCTGGTTAAAGTATTTTTGTTGATATAGAAAAATTTGAAAGGTCATTTTTATCTCCTAACAATTGCTTTAATTCATAAACTTCATTTCTTCTGGATTACTTTATCTATTATTGGTGCAATCAAATTCTCTTCTAAATCCATATCTACAGGATGATAGCTTTCATCAATACATTCATCCCAATATTCTAAGTGTGTTTTTTATCAATGTAACTCTCTGATTCTTCTACCGTTTGTCCGCCTTCACCTTGTAGAGAGTACCAATAAAAATAAGTATAACCATCTGAATTTTTCTCTTTAAACACATTTTCAACATACATACGCTCACCTGCCATGGTTGCTACTGTATCTTCATGATGACTATTCAAGAAATCCATCCATTCTTGAGCTTTAGTTTCTTTACCTTTTTTAATTCTAAAACGTGTTAATTCAACTTTCATTGTTCTAATATCCTAACTAATATTTTTTATTCTAAATATATTGTGTTGATCTGTTTTTCCAATTAATATCAAAATCGATCACTGTTATCTGATAATCATAAGTTTCAATCTTATATTCATTGCCTTCTTCATAACAGTAATCCACATTAAATTGGGCAGCCATCTGACCTAAAAAATTCAAGACTGTCATGAAATCTTGAAAACTAACGAGTTCAATATAGTATCCATTTTGTCCTTCTTCAATTTTACTTAGAATAGTCGGACCAATAGATTTAAATAATTGCCAAGATTTCATAAATTCTTCCTTTTTACTTTTATCCATTAAGATTACCTCCTTCAAGCTTCTACTAAAGCCTACTAATAAGATTAGTATCTTATATTTATTAATAGTTGGACGTTTAAGCAAGATGGTATTAGGCTGTGTTAATATGTATTACGGTTTAATCAGATAAATTACATTGCTAAGGTGAAGATTATAACAATTACTATAAGTCTAAAATTGTCGGAAGACCCGAAAAAGAAAGCTGCTGATATTTCTTCAACGCTTAAAGACAATATTGAGAAATCATTAGCTGAATATAAGGCTGGAAATTATCAAACTACACATTCTGTAAATGAGCTATTTAAGGAGCTTAATAAAAATTAATGACAGATATTATTAACAAAACTGGAAGAAGCTATTTCAGCTTCTTTTTTATTTTCCCGACCCTTTTTTAAAACTCTGTCAAAATCTTCATACCAACTTCAAGAGAAGTTCTATGCGATTCTTTTCCCCAATTTCGATTATCATGCTTATTTATATCTGCCAACGAATCCGCGGTAAACAGAATTTGAGCAAAATCTATTTTTCTAAATTGCGCACAAGCTGCTAAAGCTGCACATTCCATTTCAATAGTAGTTACACCTAATTCTTTGAATTGATTTACCTTCTTAGGTGTTTCTCTGAAAAATCCATCCGTTGTCCAAGTAATCACTTCTTTGTAACTCAAATCTAACTTTTTCATAGCCCTTTCAACTTTATCTAAAAAGTCGGAGTTTAAGTCTACAAAGCGACCTGGCTCCATATAATGAAATGATGTACCTTCATCACGGATTGCTCGTTTGGGTAAAAGCATAACGTTCTCTGGTAAATCCACTAGTACGCCTGCAGTACCTACAGTTAAGACTTCTTTAACTCCATATCCAATTAACCAGTCAAGCAACTGAACTGCAGCTGAGGCACCTAATGGAGCCTGACAAAGAGTAACTAATTCATTACCTAACTGAACTTCATAAATTTTTGGTGTAAAAGAGACACTATGAAACTCACCAATCGTCCGATGCAAGTGTTGGTCCAAAAAGGCTTTGATCTCTTCTTCAGGAACAAATGCATATAAAAGTTTATCATGAAACTGAAAGGGACGATCATCATGACGTGGTTCTATTACTGCATGTGGGTTGTCATCAAAATCTAAAATGTATGATTGTTCATTCATGTTCTTCCTCCAGTAGAATTAATATCTGTAAGTATCTATTTACCCTCTATAACCACCAATTTGGTGTTAATTCACCTAGTGTCACAACTTTCCCGTGTTCATAGTCCATCATTATCTCGATATTCCGATAATTTTTCTCCATCAGCTGAACCATAAATTCACGGCATGCTCCACATGGCGCACCATTCTTGCCATTGGGCATAATAGTTAAAACACGTTTAATTTCTTTTTCTCCGTTAGTAATCATATTAAATAGTGCATTACGTTCAGCGCAGATTCCTAACGTACATGCTGTATCTACACAAACTCCAACATAAATTCTATTTGATGCTGATAAAACTGTAGCGGCTATCCCACCAGCTTCCATATGATTTGAAATCTTGCAGGAATTCTGAACTTCTTTAGCGGCCTTATACATTTCTTTCCAAGTTTGATCAATCATTTTACTCATCACCTTTCTAAATACAGCTCACGTAACTTTTGTCTTAATTCCATAATTACGCCAAGCTATTTGCTTAAATAGTTTTCAATTCCGTCAAATTTTTCTTCAATTGTCAGAAGAATAATATCAAAAAGAGTATCTGAAACTGAACTCAAAACACGCATATTACTTCTAAAAATCAAGTTTTCTCCTGCTTGTTTAAGCTTCTCATCTCGTTTAGCCCGATACTCATTAAGAATAAAATTAGAGGCTAAATAGTCTTGCCTAATTATTTCTAAATCAACTCCTAAAATATATAAAACGAAGAAATTAAAAAATCCGGTACGATCTTTGCCCTCAGTACAATGGTAAATTACAGGACCATCTTTAGTTTCTGCTAGAATTTGCAAAACTTGAACAACGATTTTCTGATCAAATTCTGTAATAATATGATCTTGATAATGGTCGCACATCATTTGAAGAGCCGCATTTAAGTCTTGATGATACAACTTATCAGCATTGCAAAAATAAACGTGTGCTGCGACCGTTACCTTCTCTGAAGGGATGCATATAATTAATCAGATCCATCAATTGAGCATAATCTTCAGCGGTCAAGTGATGTTGCTTTTGCTGCAATGACATAACATGGTTAATATCTTCTTCTGCATAGTTGAAGCGATTGTAGTCTAAGAAGGTAGTATTACCCTTGTAAAAATTGCCCTGACGATATTTACCTGCCTAATCATATAGAGGACTAAACAAAAAGGCATTTATTTTGGCAAAGGCACTAATATCTTTTATCTTAATTCCTTGATTCAGCAAGAAGAGTTCTCTTTGAGCAGTAATTTCAAACTCCTTTTTGGCTAAATCTTGTGCATCCCTAATCCCCAACTTATTAATCAACGTACCATTAGCATACAAAGTCTCTTGAATCCAGTCACTCATCGTTTTTCTCCAAAATTTGATAATAATCCTCGCTTAAATCCGTTTCGTCATGAACAAGATCATTGATCTCTTGTTCTGTTAGCTGCCAGCCCTCTAGATGATTATTTTGCACGATAAAGCGGATCTTCTTATACAAATCTGGATCTGATATCCTTATTCCCTGAATTATTTGTGTCTGATCATCTATTTTCAATTTTTCTTTTTTGTCCATGTTTCCACGCTTTCTATAAACCCATTATAGAAAGTAAAAAGATCCTCATGTCTTTCAAACATAAGGATCTTTCTGTATTATCTTGTTATTTCTCTTATAGCTACAACGTGCTCATCATTACTTGTTTGACCTATGCCACTCATCTTTTTATCTTTCTTAGAATAACGATAAATCGTACCCGTATCATCAATCCCTGCATTTAACGCCAGATAAGCATAGTAATGATTCTTTGTTTTAAACATGGTAAAGACAAAAATCGGATGTTGCTGTTCTTTTACCACTTGCTTGATCATTCGATCATAAATTGGATTATGAACCTGCTTTTTAAATTGATCTTTTAAAACATGTTTCTTAACGGTCAAATAAATTGAATTTGATTTTCGATTAACATGATCTATAAAGATATCACTTGCATCAACAATCTCCTCATTCTTTACTTTAAATTTCTTTCCTTTATCTAATTCACCATTAACTAATAGTTTCCGATACAGAGTTTTTTCATCATTAGCAGTGTTCAACTTAAGCATAAGAATTGGTGTATTACTGCTTGAATGAAAAGAAGAAGAAAGAATTAAACCGATCGCTAAAACAGTAAAAGCAACTAGTAACAATAGAAGAACATATAACGGCCTAAAGTATTTAATGCTTTTCTTCATTAAATCTATCCTTTCACCAAGTGAATCTCCCGATCAAACAACCTGCGCATCCCTTCATTGAAATTATGCGCAATAAAGACGATTGTCGCTTTACTCTTAACTAGGTTCTTAAGAATATCCATCGTTGCATTCTGATCAATCGCACTCGTTCCTTCATCAATTAAAATCCACTTACGATGATGAACTATCGCTCTTGCTAAGATGATCTTTTGTTTTTATCCACCTGATAGATTTTCACTATCTAAATTTACCTGTTGTTCAAGCCCTTGCGGCATTTTAGCTAAATCCTGAGCAAAATTAACGGCGACTACAGCAGATTTAACTTGACTGTTTAAACTTGAGTTGAACATTGTAATATTATTTTCAATCGTATCTGGAAACAAAGTCCCATCTTGAGCAATATAACCTAACTCGTCTTGGCTTAAATTTATCCATTTTTGATCCTATTTTTTGCTTTAAGCAGCGCTTTTTGGATCAGTATCATGAATATCAACTTTGAAGTATTAATTCAACGCAACTTTAGTCCCCATATACTAGGCCGAATTGAAACAATTAATAGCAGTATTATTAACTGTATGATTCCTATTGGCTCTTTTCTAGGTGGATTGATCGTCCAATATTTTGGAGCCGGTATTGCGATCCTCTTACAAGGCTTAGCCGAGGTACTCACAGCTATATTTTATTTAATATACTTAAGATAATAAAAGAGATTGATGCATCCCTAATTGGAGATTGTCAATCTCTTTTTTCTATTGGAACAATGAAAATAAACCATTCACCGAGTTATTACTACCGTTTACCGAAATTAGCTAGATGGTAACAATAAACATGTATACTGTTAAACAACGAGGAGGAAAATTAATGAAAGTTAAGCTAAATATTAATTCAAATTTAAACGAAGAAAAAGCTGAATTTTGGATAAAAAAGATGACTACCAAAATTGAACAAATTACCAAAGAGTTAAATTCTAAACAAGATTTTCTTTGGTGTTATCAAGATAGGGATGCCTTTCAAGTCAAGTATAGTGATATTTTCTTAATTCAAGTGGAAAATGAAAAAACACAAATTTACACCCAATCTGATAAGTATATCTTTAAGGAACGCTTATATCAGATTGAGAAGAATTTACCCAGCGATTTTATTATGGCTTCCAGAAGCGCCATTATTAATTATCGTAAATTAGATCATCTAAAAATGTTAGAAAACGGCAACATTGATGCAATTCTAGAGAATAAGATTGATGTTCAAATCTCTCGCAGAAAAATAAAAAGCTTAAAGGAGAAACTAGGCTTATGAAACGTTTAAAAACTCTCTTACACAGTGGACTAATTGGTATTAGTATTGGCATGATTTGTTTGGCTGTAAATGTATTGCTTTCACTTAATAATCAACGTATTGGCATAGAGAAAGCCCAGTTATCATTTATATCTTTTCTTATTTGGCTTGTTGTTTCATTCTTAATTGGACTTTCTTTCAATCTGAGTAGTTGGATTTTTGATAATGATAAGTGGTCATTAAGAGAACAAATTATAATTAACTTCTTTGTCTGTTTTGTCGCTTGGATTCTATTTTATTTCTTACTTAATGATCTCAGTTACACATGGCAGTCCTTTGGAATAGCAGTACTTAATTTCGTTGTTGTATATGTAATTGCTTATGGAAGATACCTTTACAACTTATGGCTTGACATTAAACATATCAACGAGCAGTTGAAAAAGAAAGGATGATCAATATGTCTAATCTTTTAACAGTTAAAAACATTTTCAAAACATACCAAAAAGCAGTTTCTAATGTTTCTTTCGAAGTGAACAGTGGCGATATTGTTGCCTTTTTAGGTCCAAATGGTGCTGGTAAAACTTCAACTCTAAAAATGATTTTAAATTTAATTATTCCAGATCAGGGACAAATATTCTTTCAAGGTCAAGATGTTACCCATAAAAATCTGCCTCTTCTTAAAAATACCGGTGTCCTACTAGAAGGCTCCAAAAACATGTTTTGGTCCCTATCACCCATAGAAAACTTTATTTATTGGGGTGGTCAAAGAGGTCTTAACAAGAAAGAAGCGACAGAAAAAGGCTTGTTTTTATTAAAAAGATTTAATTTACTTGTAATGCAACAGTGTTTATTTATGACTAATATGTTAAAGCAATTAGCTTCTCATGGAATTGGTATTTTAGTTACCACTCACCAGTTAGATTTTGCACAAAAAGTAGCTAATAAAATTCTTCTAATCAATCATGGTCAGCTTGTTTTCTCAGGCAATGTTAAAGCAAGTCTTGCTAGATTGAATCAAAGAACGGTATTTGAAGTTCAGTTTTCACGCAAAATTACAACTGCTGAGAAAGAAAAAGTCATGTCCTATTGCATAGTTGGCATTTAGATATTGAATTTTAATAATAGAAATTATTAAAAGCATCCTTGAATAAGATTCATTCTCATCCAGGGATGCTTTTTTATCTACTTATTCCACAAAAACATAATCAGCGCTTTATCAACTTGAGCATTTTCATGTAGTCTCGAATGCCGCGCATTCTTACCTGTAAATTTCATCACGCGATAACTCTTAGCACGATTGCCAATAATATATTTCAAAGATAATGATGAAACGTTAGGCACTGTCCCATCAGTTTTACCGCCAATATCACCGATAATGTTTAACACTTTAACCTGATTTTTAGGATAAATCGATCTTAATTTCGCCATTTGTCTATAAGTTGCATTCATTTTATTAGGCTTGCCGTTTTTATCAAGCTTTAAATTTTGGGGTTGTCGAATATCCTCTGGAACTTCGAAATTCAATCC
>SFZC01000011.1 GCA_004558955.1 bacterium
GTCATACTTTTCCTACTTTCTTTTTGTTTTTACTAATACTTTTTCATTTTGGTGTAAATCGATTTTCCCTACACAGATATAAAAACAATCGAAAGCTAATAGTTGCTCCGCCCCGCCACACCATACCATACCATACCATAAAGGAATTATAGCAAGGGTTTCAGGGTTTTAAAACTTAACTTAATATTTTGTAACATTGTTAAGATTGTGAAAAAAAGGACTGTCAACTTACCAGAAAAAACACGTCATTCTGAAAACTTAGAAAATTTTGCGAATGCAATGAGCATTTAATTTTCTTGTTATTCAGAATCTGTGTAAAACATCTCACCACAGGTTCGTTGGTTCGCTTTGTAACAATCTGTGCAAAACAAACAAAAACAGGAGTGTTTCCACTCCTGTTTTTCTCATAAGTTTTCAAACAAAAACTATTTGTTCATTGCTTCGGCAACTGCAACGGCACATGCAACAGTAGCACCTACCATTGGGTTGTTACCCATACCGATTACGCCCATCATTTCAACGTGAGCAGGAACTGAAGAAGAACCTGCGAATTGAGCATCACCGTGCATTCTACCCATTGTATCTGTCATACCGTAAGAAGCAGGACCTGCTGCAACGTTATCAGGGTGTAATGTACGACCTGTACCACCACCTGAAGCAACTGAGAAGTATTTTCTACCGTTTTCCCAGCACCATTTTTTGTAAGTACCTGCTACTGGGTGTTGGAAACGAGTTGGGTTAGTTGAGTTACCTGTAATAGAAACGTCAACACCTTCTTTAATCATGATAGCAACACCTTCTGATACATCATCTGCACCGTAGCATTTAACTTTTGCTCTTTCTCCGTCTGAGAATGGAGTTTCTTTAACGATTTTCAATTCGCCTGTTTTGTAATCGTATTCAGTTTCAACAGCAGTAAAACCGTTAATTCTTGCGATTACATAAGCAGCATCTTTACCCAAACCGTTCAAGATAACTCTTAGAGGTTCTTTTCTAACTTTGTTAGCATTTCTTGCAATACCGATTGCACCTTCGGCAGCTGCGAAAGATTCGTGACCGGCCAAGAAACAGAAACATTTTGTTTCTTCTCTTAACAACATTGCACCCAAATTACCGTGACCGATACCAACTTTTCTTGTATCACCAACTGAACCAGGAACTGCAAATGCTTGCAAACCTAGACCGATTGCTTCAGCAGCATCAGCGGCATTTTTAATTCCTTTTTTGATTGCAATCGCACAACCCAAAGTGTAAGCCCAAGAAGCGTTATCAAAAGCGATAGGTTGAATACCTTTAACGATAGCATCGACGTCAATGCCTTTTGATAAACATAATTCACGAGCTTCATCTAAAGTTTTGAATCCATATTCAGGTAGAACTTTAGCTAAAGTAGCTTCACGTCTATCTTTTCCTTCAAAATTTGCCATAATTATTTTCCTTTTCTTATTACTGTCATTAAACGGGCAACTATGCCCCTTGCATAATTTGAACCTTCAAAAATCGAAAATTCAGAGGTTCGATACTACTCTTTACGAGGGTCGATAGTTTTAACCGCATCAGCAAATCTGCCGTAAGTACCGATATTCTTTTCATAAGCTTCTTTAGGATCAACACCGCTCTTGATAGCATCCATAACTTTACCAAGGTTAACAAATTTGTAACCGATAACTTCGTCATTTTTATCAAGACCAAGTTCCAAGATATAACCTTCAGTCAATGAAAGATATCTAACACCTTTTTGTTTTGTTGAGTGGATTGTACCACACATAGAGCACAAACCTTTACCCAAATCTTCAAGACCTGCACCTACAGGCAATCCGTTTTCAGAGAAAGCAGTTTGAGTTCTACCATAAACGATTTGCAAGAATAATTCTCTCATTGCAACGTTAATAGCATCACAAACAAGGTCAGTATTCAAAGCTTCCAAAAGTGTTTTACCCGGAAGGATTTCACCTGCCATAGCAGCAGAGTGTGTCATACCTGAACAGCCGATTGTTTCTACCAAGGCTTCTTGGATAATACCTTCTTTAACGTTAAGAGTTAATTTACAAGTACCTTGTTGAGGTGCACAGCAACCACAACCGTGTGTAAGACCTGAAATATCTTTGATTTCTTTACACTTTGTCCATTGTCCTTCTTGAGGAATCGGAGCGGGTACTCCTTTTACACCGCGAGCAACGCAGCATTTTTCTTGAATTTCTTGTGAAACTTGTATATTAGTCATTTTCTACTCCCTTCACCTTATATACAAGTAAATTGTAACTTGCTAAAATAGTTTCGTCAAGATTTCTAAAGGCATGGAACATTACAAAAGACAACATAAATTAACACATTTGAAAGGAAAGATAAAAATGGAAATTGCAAACAATTTGACAGAACTTGTCGGACACACTCCAATGGTAAAAATTAACAAATTAAACTCAGGGAAAGCTGAAATCGTTGCTAAATTAGAATATTTTAACCCTGCAAATTCGGTAAAAGACCGAGCAGCACTTCAGATGATAATTGATGCGGAACAAGACGGAAGAATTAATAAAGACACCCTAATAATAGAACCAACCAGCGGAAATACGGGAATAGGACTTGCTATGATTTGTGCTGTCAGAGGTTACAAAATTATTTTAACAATGCCCGAATCAATGAGTATCGAACGCCGAATGTTATTAAAAGCATACGGAGCAGAACTTGTACTAACACCAGCAAAAGACGGAATGAAAGGTGCGGTTGACAAAGCACTTGAATTAAGCAAAGAAACAACTAATTCATTTATACCTTCCCAATTTGATAACCCGTCAAACCCTAAAGCTCATTATTTAACAACAGCAGAAGAAATTTGGAAGGACACAAAAGGAGAAATCGACATTATTATTGCAGGAGTCGGAACAGGTGGAACAATCTCAGGAATAGCCGAAAAACTAAAAGAAAAAACGAAAAACTAAAAGAAAAAAATCCGAACCTGAAAGCAATAGCTGTTGAACCTTATACCTCACAAGTTTTGGCTGGCGGACAAGCGGATTCTCATAAAATTCAAGGTATCGGAGCAAATTTTGAGCCTAAAAATTTTCACAGAGAATTTGTTGATGAAATTTTGCCGATAACAAATGAAGATGCACTTGAAATGGCAAAAATATTACCTGCAAAAGAAGGAATTTTATCAGGAATTTCAGGAGCCGCAAACCTTTGTGCGGCAATTAAAGTTTCTGAACGCCCTGAAAACGAAGGTAAAAGAATAGTTACGATAATTCCTGATTGTGGCGACCATTATTTAAGCTGCGGAATTTGGCAATAAGAGAAAACAGATATAAAGAAGTCGCCCGACATATCGTTGATATGTCGGGCGACAACTACAAAATCTCTCTTGATAATATTTTTCCTTTTACCTCAAATTTCTACACTTCAACAAACAATCTACGACCTACAATGTTTTGCTTACCATTGTAATAACCTGCAAAATAACCGCCTTTTACGGGTTTATTTTGTGCATAATACTGTCCGTAACGATTACCGTTATAATTTACAAACGGGTTGTTTCCAAACGGATTACCGCTATTTGTTGTATGCGTAACAACGGAAGCTGTAGTGCCAACCTGTTGTTGGGGCATAAGTGCATTTGATAAAAAATTAACTAAACCTGCCATATAACCTCTGTTCCATTCTACTATGGTTCATATTTAATAAAATTTTCCAATTTGTCATTATTGTACCACAGTTTTGTAAGAATTTCTTAATACAACTTTACAAAATCCTTCATTTTGTGTAGAAGCATTTGAAATAATTTATTTTAGTTAGAGGAAAATTGTGCTATAATATGTTGTATGGAAGAAAAAAAGAAAAACATTCTGATAGTAGGTAACTCCGCTACTTCTACAGCTTTTGCAAAGAAATTGAGAGAAAATGAAAGTGTCGGAAAAATTTTTATCGCACCAACTCCTTGTGTTGAAAATGACAATTTTAAATCCGCAGATATTCGGGAAGACGATTTAACGGGTTTATTAAAATTTACGTTGGAAAATGAAATTGATTTGACAATTCCGACTTCTGAAAAAGCACTCAAAGCGGATATCGTTTCCTTTTTCCAAGAAAACGGTCAAAACATTTTCGGACCGACAAAAGATGCAAGTAAAATTGCGTACAATAAAACCTACGGAAAGAAATTTCTTTACAAAATCCACGCAATAACTTCAAAATTCGGAACTTTTGACAAATTACAGGTTGCGGAAGACTGGATAAAAAATGCGAAATTCCCGCTTCTTATCAGAACCGCAGAAGCAAATGTACACGGGGACAGACTGGTTTGTCCAACAATTTCGCTTGCTTCAGAATTTCTGAACACGTTATTTACAAAAGGCGAAAATGAAGCTTTAACGGAAGAGTTTACAATAGGGCATAATTTCACGGTTTATTATGTCACGGATTGCTATAGTGCCGTTCCGATTACGACCGTTGCGAATTACAAATTTGCTCAAGACGGTAACGGCGGACTTTGGACAAACGGAATCGGTTGTTTTGCACCCGATTATAAGATTTCGGAAACCGTGCTGAACAGATTACAAAATATTGTAAATAATACGTTATCTTCGCTTGAAAAAAGAGGCATGCAGTATTTGGGAATTTTAGGACTGGATTGTACTTTAGTTGATGATGACAAATTTGTTGTGAATGAATTTAAACCATTCTTTCAAGACTTTGATATTGATGCGGTTTTAAATCTTGTCAGTGACGATTTGATAAAAATAATGTTTAAGTGCATTGAAGGTCTGTTTGCCGATGAATACGAAACGATAAAAACGAATGATTTCTCTTCAGTTTCCGTAGTTGTCAGTGCAAGACAACTCAACAAAAAAATTGAAGGGCTTGATAAACTTGATACCCCTGAAAATCTTTCGTTTATCAACGTCAAAAAATTAGCGAACGGGGATTATTTAACCACGACAGGTGCTAATTTTGTTTTGACGAAAACCGCTTCGACCTTGAATCGAGCAAGAACTAATTTATACGAAGACCTTGCCGAGATTAATTTTGACGGAATAAGATATAGAAATGACATTTGTAAATAATTATTTTGGGTATGTTGAAATTTCATAATTTATCATTAGATAAAAAGTATGGCGTTTAACAATACAAAAAATTATTATGAAATTTTGGGCGTAAAAACTGATGCAACGACGGCGGAAATCAAGGTTGCATACAGAACTCTGGCAAGAAAATACCATCCCGATATCAACAAAACTCCCGAAGCCTGTGAGATTTTCAAAGAAATCACAACGGCATACGAAACTTTGTCAAAAACAGATTTAAGAAACAACTACGACATCATCAATGGCATTTTCAAACAAAATTCACAAGAAAATAAGAATACGTCACAAACTTACTCAAACAAAACTACCGAAAATAAAACTTACAATACTAAAACTTCAACTCAAAAAACACAGCAAAAACAAAAATCTTCCTTTTTCAAAAATATCAAAATCTTTTTCACAAAACTTGAGAAAGAGAAACGTACAAAAGCACGCAAAAAACCGCAAAAAGGGCAAAATATCACAACAGAAGTAACAATAAGCCCTGAAGAGGTCATCACGGGCAGCAAACGAGTGATAAATGTTTTAACAAGGCTTACTTGCCCGACTTGCAACGGTCACAGATTTGTGAACGGCGGAAAATGCGACGAATGCAACGGAAGTGGCGAAATTTCCAAAAAGAAAAGAATTACCGTAACCATTCCAAAAGGAATAAAAGACGGAGCAAAACTCCGCTTAAAAGGCGAAGGCGCAAGCGGTAAAAACAACGGAGCCAACGGCGATTTATATATTATCGTCAAGATTGAAATGCCTACAAAAATTCACCACGACAAACAAAACATTTATTATAATGTTCCGATAACCCCATTTGAAGCGGTTTTGGGCGAGGAAATAAAAATCCCGACTTTTGACGGAATTATAAAATTAAAACTTCCGCCAAACACAACTTCAGGGCAAAAATTCCGAATTTCGGGACAAGGTATCAAGAAAAACGGTAAAGTCGGCGATTTAATTATTACCGTAAGTATTGAAATTTCTCATAATTTATCGGATGATGAAATCAAGTTGTACAAACAACTGAAAAACTTGTCAAACGATAATATAAGAAAGAATTTAATCAATGAAAACTAAAATAAATGAAATCTTCGCATCAATTCAGGGTGAAGGACCTGTAGTAGGCTACAAACAGTTATTTATAAGATTTTGCGGGTGCAATCTGCACTGCAATTATTGCGATACGGAATTTCAAACAGGCATTGAATACACACCAACGGAACTTTTTGAAAAAATCAACTCAGAATACAATCTGTCAACTTTTCATTCAATTTCGCTAACAGGCGGAGAACCGTTATTAAACGTCGAATTTTTGGAAGAATTTTTACCGCTTGTTAAAAATAAAACAAAAATTTATTTAGAAACAAATGCAACCATTTTTGAAAAATTACCAAAAGTAAAAAATTTCCTTGATATAATTTCGGCAGACATCAAACTGCCAACTTCAACGGGTTTTGACACTTTTGATTTGCACAAAAAATTTTTCTCAAATTGTGGCGGTATTGAAACCTTTGCAAAAATCGTTTTTGACAAGAATATTACGGAAGAAGAAATCGAAACATGTGCTAAAATCGGAAAGGATTACAATATAGAACTTGTTTTGCAACCAAAAATGATTGGTGACAAAATGTCGGTATCTTCTGATTTTTGCACGGAAATTCTTGAAAAATTTACTCAAAAACACAACAACACCCGACTTATTCCACAAGTTCATAAATTTCTTGACGTGCAGTAATCGACCTTTATCGGCAAATATTACAAAAGCTTTACAATTAACCTCTAAAAAGGCAATTATTTACAATTTATATCCTTTATATATATAAGAGCAGAGTTTATAAAGGATTAATAATGAGCTACAACGATAAATTGGCAATAAACGGGATTACAGAAGCCTCAGCAACTACCGACAATTATGTAAAAACTGATTTTGGCATAAAAGTTACTGACGAGGAAACAAAAAACGTAATCAGTGCGACCTTCGGTGTCATAAAAAATAACCTTGAAGCTCTTTGGTATGCGGTCGGATTAGAGCCAAACGTCAACGTGGCTTACCAAAAAACAATGATGGACCCGAATAAATGTATTGAGGTTCGAGGTAAAAAATTCTATCCACACCCCGGGGTTGGCAACCTACGAGCCTACAACGAAAACGGTAACCCTGCAGGCGGGTGTTTTTCAATGCAGACAATGGCGTAACAAACAAGGAAAGTAAAAAAAATGAGTAATCAAATTAATGGAATACAATTAACCTCAAGACCGGGAACAGATTTTGCAACACAGTACAATGTTCCGGATACAGGCATGACAAATACTTCAACCTTGTCAAACTCAATGGCTGCAGGTATTTACAACTTGTTTAGCGTTAATTTCAGCGGAAAACAAACCGAGAATATTCCTCAACATTCACAAAACGATATATTTCAAAATAACGGTTTGAAACAAAATGTTCAAGCAGGAAATCACAGACTTTTTACTCAAGCATAAACAAAAAATTCACTCTCTTATTCTTATCTTAACAAACAAAAAGCCCTCTGAAAATTCAGAAGGCTTTTTGAATATTTTATAAAATCAATTAGCAACAACCTGCTGCAGATTTTGATTTTTCGATACAAGAAATCAAAGTTTTTGCAACTGTTTCTTGTTCTTCTTTTGTCAATTCAGGGAACATCGGAAGAGAAATAACAACTTCCGTATTCTTTTCAGTAACAGGCAAAGAACCTTTACCCATACCCAACCAAGCATTAACTTTTTGGAAGTGCAACGGAATAGGGTAATATAACATAGCACCGATACCGTTTTCACCTAACATTTTATGTACAGCATCTCTATTAGGGATTTTAACTGTGTATTGGTGGTAAACACAGTATGTATCATCCAATTCGGACGGAGTTTGAATATCTGAACAATTTGCAAACAATTCGTTGTAATAGTGAGCATGTTCACGTCTTTTTGTGTTCCATTCATCAATATATTTAGCCTTAACTCTTAATATTGCTGCTTGGATTTCGTCAAGACGGCTGTTTACACCCAATTCATCATTGTGGTAACGAACCATAGAACCGTGGTTTCTCAAAGCAATCAATCTGTCTTTAAGTTTTTCGTCATTAACAGTGCAAAGACCGCCATCACCCATTGTTCCAAGGTTTTTGGTAGGATAAAAGCTATAGCATCCGATATCACCGAAAGTACCAACCTTTTTACCTTTGTAAGTTGAACCGATTGCTTGACAACAATCTTCAACAACTCTTAAGTTATGTTTTTTAGCAATAGCCATAATAGCATCCATATCACAAGGTTGACCGTATAAGTGAACAGGAATAATAGCCTTTGTGCGTGGTGTAATTGCAGCTTCAATTTTCTTAGGGTCAATATTGAAAGTATTTTCATCAATATCAACAAAAACAGGTTTAGCATTAACCATGCCAATAGCTTCAGCAGTTGCTACAAAAGTAAAAGCTGTTGTAATAACTTCATCACCTGCTCCAATATCCAAAGCACGCAATGCGATGTGTAACGCATCAGTACCTGAGTTTAGTGCTACGGTGTAGTTACAACCGATGTAACTTGCTAATTCACTTTCCAAAGCCTTTACGTTAGGTCCTAAAATATAGCAACCCGAACGCATTACTTCGCATACCGCTTTTTCAGCTTCTTCGCCGATTTGAGCGTATTGACGTTTTGAATCAAAAATAGGAATCATTTTCTTCTCCTTTACTATTTACCAAACCATGATTTAATTATACCATACCATTTTCTATCTTTACATAAACTTTACATCTTACAGACAAACACAAGTGTTCAAAATACACCTATTGATTTTTTACTATGACTGTGGTAATTTTAAATTGTACACATAAACAAAAAGGATTTTAATCTATGTATATTCAAAACCGACGTAGCAGACGAACTTTGGAAGGCTTGTTTTAAACGGCTCGATTGTTTGCTGTCGGTGAGAAAAGATAAAAAACAAGACCTTCTGAATTGAGGGTCTTATTTTTTATGTAACAAAAACTTAAAAAGAACCTAAGAATAGGCAATTAATTAAGTTTAGAAGTTTTAGAAAGAAAGTGAAGGTTAGTAGAATGGAAAATAAGAATATGCGACGACGCTCAACAGTAAAAGCGAACGCTCCAATCGTGAAACTTATGAATTTAATTTGGGGCTTGTAATACACAAGTTGAGCGGGAATTTTTGTCCCGAAAAGGATAAGGAAAAATGTCAATTAACGGATATATATATTCAAAATTAAGTAATAACAGTTCACTGGTACCCCTTGCAGTAAAAGATGTTGCAAACAGTTGCGGTTTAACGGCAGCTTCATACATTGCCGGTGACATAGTCGAAGGAAAAGACAGATTTATAGATGAATTTGGTACTCAAGCAATTTGGCTATGGGGTATTCCGGCGTACAAAACGATATTGGATTACACCCTGTTCAAAGCAGCCAAGCTTGACCCTGAAGTTGATGCAAGAATCCTTAAAAACCCTGAGATTTTAAAGCTTGCACAAGAATTCGCACCAAACGCAAAAATCAAAAAAAGTTTAGAAAATGTTGCAAAACATCAAATAAAATTCAAAAATCTTACAATGATTAGATTTGCAGCATCAACCGTATTAACCGCAGGAACATATCTGGGCTTAACAAAATTCAGACACAATTACACGGAAAATCAAATCAAAAAAGATTATTTTGAAAGACAAAAAACTAACCTCGAAAAAGCAGCAAAACAAGGTGCGAATATTCCGTTCTCATCGGCATTTGCTGACATTCACAAAAACAAACTGAACAATAACGGCAAAAGCAATCAAAGCAATAATAACAGCAACAACAAAAACGTAGCCTTCACTGGAAGAATTCAAGACTTTATATTTGACCCTGTTAAAAACTTGATGCTTGTTGACGGAACAATCACTGGCGAAAGATTAACCCATGCCAGAAATCCGCAAGACTTTATGGGCTATGTGATTAAAGAAGGTTTGTTCTGGACATTTATGTACTTTGCAGGACCTTTAATTTCAAAAGCAATGGAAGCACATGCCGATAAGAAAGGAAAATCAATAGATTTAGACGCAAGAGTAATAGAATCAACGGGACTTGAAAACGTTATGCAAAACGGAACTCTAAAATCTCAACTCGAAGAATTTAAGAACATTAGCAAAAACGATGCGGAATTGTACAAATTTGCAGTTCAACCCGATAACAAAAACTTCGTAATTTATGCGGCTAAAAAATCAGACGTAATCAACTGCTTAAAGAAAACAAAAACACCTGATACAAGAAAATACATTGATTTGGACGAATTGAGAAATGTAGGTAAAAAATTAGAAAAACTGCTTACTCAATATGAAAATTCAGGCGAAACCTTGAATGAATTTTTAGGCGGGGTAAGAAAGCTTAAAAAACATGCCGTATTGAAAAATATCGGAGCATGTATCGGAGCATTGGGAATTTTAGCACCTGCCTTGATGCTAATAACCAGAAAAGATAATGAATATCAAGTAAAAGCAGATATCGAAAAGAAATTAGCCCAAAAACAAAACCAACCTGCTATTGACAAAAAGTCATAACTATATAAAAATAAGTAGGACAGTGAAAACAGACTTGTAAAAGAAAGGAAAAATATCATGGAAAAATGGGTATGCACAGTATGCGGTTATGTTTACGATCCTGCGGAAAACGACAACGTAAAATTTGAAGATTTACCTGATGATTACGTTTGTCCGCTTTGCTCGGTAGGCAAAGACCAATTTGAAAAAGAAGACTAATAAATTGTCGATAGAAAACTCCCACTATTTTTTCGATAGTGGGAGTTTTTATTTCTATTTTTGTGATGCATATAAAAACACAAACCAATCTAAAAATTTTGCTCTTTGCTCTATTAAACCAACCTGAGCTCCGGATAAAAGATTTGAATATATAGAACCGGAAAAATTCCCAATTACAATACTATTCAACTTCCTTTGATGATTTGCGTAAACTTCCCAATCTTTTTGAGTTTGCAATAGTAACAAATACTGTTCTTTTGTCATAAACTTTTCCAACTCCGCCAAACTGATATCAAGTTTCTTTTGCCAATCGTTTTCAGAAGCAATAACACAATTTGATATACAGGCAGAGGTATAACCGCAAAATTTCATACATTTCTGTACCTTTATTTCTATATCATCAAGATTTTCAGAATTATCATTTTTCTTTTTTAAATTCGAGACAGTTGTATTTAATCGAGAGATTTCTACAGACATTTTTGCAGTTTTACTTTTGTAGTTATAAATATTTACACAAGATACCCCAAGCAATATCAACAAAATTAAAATTATTATGATTAGTAGTTTTTCCTTATTCATAAGTTTATTCTACCAATTTTTACACCTTTTATCAATGCAATGGTTTTTCATAACGCTGCCATTGATTTAATATCAATGACGACTACTTATTATTTCAACAAAACATTACACAATGTAACAATCCGTGCAAAATTTATCAAAATTTTTCGACTTTTAAGCTTAATATATAAAGAAGGACTTTTAGGGGAAGTCTGATTCTGATTAGGAGAAACAGAAAGGTATCACATCATGAATTGTAAATGGTTTATTTTAACGTTTGTATTATGTTTTTTCTGCACAAATTCGGTTTTTGCTCAAGATAATTGGATTTTCGGCAATGCGGTTCAATCTTCATACAACTACAACCCGTCAGGACAAACTATTCAATATTATCCGCCCGAATTAGGTTCAGGTTCAAGTTTGAAATACAACAGAACTACTCCGCATTTTTATCAGGTGCCGAGCAGAATTGAACCAAACGTTCAACCTAACCCGCTAAAAGATGAACTTGAAAAAACGAATTATGTATAAAATCTTATTGATTTAAACTTAACTTACTTATATAGTTATATGTATGACAACAACCGAAAAAAAGTTAATCAGGTTATACAGAAGCCTCGGCTTGGAAATTCATACCTCGACAAAAGCCCGTGGACATCAGGGATTTTATCTCAAAAACAGGATTGATATTTCCAAAGATATCCCGGAAAATCGTATAATTCCGACACTTTTGCACGAATTTGCTCATCATATACATTACAAACTTGAACCGACAATCTCTCAAGATGGCGGAAGTTTGAGCATTTTGTTTCGAGCAGATGACATTAAACCTTATGAAAACGAGCTTTTAAAGGTTACACAACTTGTCGATAAGAATGCAAAATTTGAAGTTCTTAACGCACATAAAGAAAAAATTAAACAAAAAATTAACGAATACGAAAAAATCATAAAAAACAGATGCCCACAATTTTTGCGTTCCAAAAAATTCAAAGAATTTGACAGATACATTAAAAAATCAGAAGCAAAATACCTTCTCAAATACGACAGAGTAAAACTTATCAGCGGAGTATTTTTCAAACAGAGCAAAACTTATTCAATAGACAATATTGAACAAGATTTTACCGATATGCCAAAAGAATTTGCGGCATACATAAGACTAAAATCTTACCAAAGAAAACAAGTACGAGTTTCAAGCAAGATTAATAAACTCAAAAAATATTACTCAAAACCGACCGAATTATTTGCAAGACTAATAGAGGGACTGTACATGTACCCAATCTCGGTAAAAGCAACAGCCCCTCTATCTTATAATCGTTTTTTTGAACTTCTCAATTCGGGATATTATATGGAATTGTCAGAAGTTTTTGAATTATTAAAACTTCATTATGCTGTAGAATAATTTTTGTGCCAAATCTCTGTCAACTTTGGAATTAACATATCTTGCATCAACCTCTGCCAATTCTTTACCGACTTGAGAATAAACATATTTCAAAACATCTGCACTGCGTTCTTTGTTAGAAGCGTATTCTTCACGAATTTTTACAAGTTCGTCATTATCCAAGAATTTACCGCCGCAAGCATAACAATCATCTACTTCAATGTTACCTTTCACGCTGGTATGGTTTTTAACCATTTTTGTTCCACAATTCGGACAATATCTGTCTTTTGTTGAATCAACTTTTTCAAATTCTTTTCCTGAAACCTTTTTCAAAATTTCGGAAACATCTTCGTTTTGCTCATCAAATTTATCAAATTCTCTGTTGTCAAAGAAAATTCCGCCGCAACCGTTTGTGCAAATATCAATATTAATTCCTTGAGAGGGAATAAAAACCTTCTCCATAGCCTTTCCGCATGCCGGACAAGTCAAAGTATTTAGCGAATCTGCCATAATTCAAACCTTTCGTCTATAGTAATACACCTTTAAATATATCATCTTTCGCCGAATTTACATCATACGATTAGTTTATTTTCTATTAATAATATATAAAAAATTTTTGTATTATTTGGAAAAATATTGTACAATGTAATAAAGGTGAAGTAATGGCTAAAATAGTTAATAATATAGAAACAGTAGAGAGCATAATACGTCAGGTTTTTCAGAATTTAGACAGTAAGAATTACGAAAAAGCCCGACAGTTAATAAATGAAGCAAACAGAATTGCAAAAGAAATAAGATATACGGAAGGTTTGTCGATATCTTTGAGTATAGTTGCACTATTGGACTATATGAAAGACAAAAACAATAACTATGAAAAATCAATTCAGCTGCTTGATGATGCTATTTTTATGGCACAAAGAGCAAATAGCGAAACTGCTATTTTGGTTTGCGAACTCGTTTTCGGTAATATTAATTTTTCCGAAGAAAATCGAGATATTGCATTAATCCATTATAACAACGCCTTGAAACTCACAACGGAAGAAGATAAATATTCGCTAAGCAATACGATTAACACAAGAATTAAACAACTCCAAAACAACATGGATTACTCTCTTCCGACAAAAAGTGACCCGCTTGTTTCTTTAGTAAAAATCAGCCGTTCAATCACCGCATTGACAGATATTGACGAATTGTTAAAGGTTATTGCCGAAGAAACCCGTAATGCAATGCAAGCCGACAGATGTACGGTTTTCTTATGGGATAAGGATACTGATGAACTTTGGTCAAAAGTTGCACTCGGAATTGACGAAAGCAAAGAAATTCGTTTTCCTGCAAATCTCGGACTTGCGGGTTATGTTGTACAAACGGGTGAAACAATAAACATTACGAATGCTTATAAAGATTCTCGTTTTAACCCTGAAGTCGATACCAAAACAGGCTACAGAACAAAAACAATTCTTTGTATGCCTATCACAAACAATAATAAAGAAATTATCGGTGCAATTCAGGTATTGAATAAAATCGGCGGAGTATTTACCGCAAACGATGAAGATTTACTTGTAGCAATCGGCGGAAGTGCAAGTATTGCACTTGAAAACGCTCAACTGTTTGACAAAATGCTCCAAATGTATCACGAACAGAAATTGATGTTTGACAGTTTCATTGACACCCTTGCAATGTCTATTGATGCTCGTGACAAAATCACCGCAGGTCACTCTTCAAGAGTAAAATCTTATTCGACCTTGCTTGCTCAAGCACTGGGAATGAGTCCGAAAGATATCAGTCTGCTTGCAAAAGCGGCAACTTTGCACGATATCGGAAAAATCGGTATCAGAGATTCAGTGTTGCAAAAAGACGGAAAATTAACAGACGAAGAGTATAAACACATTCAAGAACACGTCCGAATTACTCATAATATTTTGAATAAGATTTATATGTCACAAGATTTCAGAATTATTACAGAAATGGCATGTTCTCACCACGAAAAATGGGACGGAACGGGTTACTGCCGCCACTTAAAAGGTGAAGAAATTACTTTGGGCGGAAGAATCCTTGCAGTTGCCGATGTTTTTGATGCTATAACGTCAAAACGTCACTACCGTGACAAAATGCCAATAATAAACGTTATCGACATTTTGAGAAAAGGTGCGGGTTCTCATTTTGAACCTCGTCTTGTTGACAAGTTTTTAGCCATTCCGGTCAACAAAATAGTCGGTGTTTTCCTCTCGGAATCTCACGGAAAAATCGACAAAAAACATGCTGCAATACTCAGCCACTACAACCTTTTGGATATTCAAAGGTTTGGAACAGACGAAAACGCAACAAAAGAAGAAAAAGAAATTTTTGACTTGTTTAACTTCTATTATATCGGTAAAACAGCCGAAACGAAAGCAGGTACACAATGCTAAAAAAATTATTTATAATTGCGGGAATAATACCGTTACTTGCAAATTCTGCCATTGCCTTCGATATGGGCGGAATTGCACCCGTCAACCCGCTTGATAATAAAAAAGATACTTATCAACAATCCGTAGCAATTCCTACATATAGCCTAAAAAAAGGCACTTTAACAAAAAATTCCGTAAAAAACCAATACACAATCGCTATGGATAAATTCATGCAAAGCAACATCAGAACCTCTTATCAGGATTTCAAAATTTTGATAGACAATGTTGTTCCGAATGATTACGTTTATATGCGATTAACCCAAGAAATGGCATCTATCGGATTTTTCACACTCGCAGAACTTTCTATGTCAAAAATTCAGGATAGCGAAATTTCCTCATTAATTGAAGATGATGTAAAAAATTACTATTTCCCTAATTACAATTTGACCTACAAAGACCAAATTTATTTGGCGGAAATTTATTCAAACATTATGTACAACGACCAAAGCAAGGAATGTACAAACGAATTACTTAAACAAACCGCACTGCTTGCCGATTCTGATTATGCAAATTACCTTGTTGCAATCGGCAGCATGAAAAACGGCGATATTAAGCAAGCAGGAAAATCTATTGACATTGCAATCAGTAAAAATCCTGTCAATATGAATTACAAAAGACTAAAAGCGGAGATTTACTCACAATCATCGAAACCGCAAGACGGCGTAAAATATCTGAACGACCTTAAATCAGAAAATATTAACACCGTTATTTTTGATAATGAATTGAGTTCTTCTCAACATTATATCTTGTACAAAGCTGCAAAAAACGAATATCTCAAAAAATATTTCCTTGCATATTATTACTATGACAAGGGAGAATTTAGCAAATCATTAAGAGTTCTTCAAACCTCAATATCGGGGAAAAAGAATATTAACAAAGACGTTTTTGCTCTTACTGCCAAGGTTTATTACGAATTGAAAGAGTTTGAAAAGGCTCAAGACTACGCACTCAAAGCACTTGATATTGACGGAACTTCGGTTGATGCACTTTTGGTTGCCGGTAATATTGCAATGAGAAACGGTGATACAAAGTTAGCCGAAACCTACTTCAAAAAAGCAACCGCAAAAGACAAAACTTATGAAGCAGAAATCAGACTTGCAGATATTTATAAGGAGCAAGCAAACCTTAAAAAAGCAAAAGAAATTTACGCAAGAATATTAAAAATAAGTTCAAAAGCCTATAAAGCCTACTATCAAATGGCATTGCTTGACAAAGACAGAGAAGAAACTTATCTCAAAAAGACCGTTGCCATTAACCCAAACTTCAAAGACGGTTGGATTGATTTGGCAAGACTTCAAATTGCAAAAGAAGACTTTGAGCAAGCCTTAGACTACCTTGCAATCGCAAAATATATTGATGACTGCGACTACAGATATTATTACTATATGGGATTGGTAATGAAAAACAAAGGTTTGCAGGACGAAGCAAATAACAATTTTGAAAAGAGTTACAATTTGAACTCTAACTTTGATTTAGTGAAGAAGGAATTAAATATATGAAAATAAATATTCTTATTGTTGAAGACCACGAATTGACAAGATTTGGACTAAAAACGACATTTGAAGATGTTGATTTTATCGGGGTAATTTACGAAGCCTCTTCGGCGGAAGATGCACTTGAGATTTTTAAAAATAACCCGATAGATGTCGTGATTATGGATTTGGGCTTACCAAATATGAACGGAATTGAAGCAACTCAAGCCATTCACAACCTTAACAAAGATACAAAAATCATTATTTTAACTTCTCACAACGATGAAAAAGAAGTTCTAAACAGTCTGAAAGCAGGTGCTAATGCTTATTGTTCAAAAGAAATCAATCTGCAAAGACTTGTTCAGGTGGTTCAATCAGTTGCAGACGGAGCGGCGTGGTTTGACCCGAGCATTGCTCACGTTGTACTTCAAGCAACTGCAAAATCAGAAGTTGTACCTGATGAAAAATACAAAGATTATGACCTCACAGCAAGAGAGGCTCAAATTTTAAAATTGATGACAGAAGGTCACAGTAATATGGAAATTGCTCAAAAACTTGTCATAAGCGTAAATACAACAAAAGCACATGTTGCAAGTATTCTGCAAAAACTTGAAGTGGATGACAGATTGCAAGCAGCCTTGAAAGCTCTTAAATATAAAATTGTTTAGGGAGTCAAAATGGCGGATTTGTACAAGGTTTTGATAGTCGATGATAACCCGAAATACTTGGAAGATGTCCTTCCTTATTACGGGTACGAGGTCGTTTGTACCTTAGACGGCGAAAAGGCAATCGAAATTTTGAACAAAGATAACACGATTGATTTGGTTTTGCTTGATGTTATGATGCCAAAACTAAACGGCTGGGAGACCTTGAAAATAATAAGAAGAACCCCGAAAACAAAAGATATTCCCGTAATTATGGTAACTGCAGTGAATGAAGACCAAAAGATGATTTCGGGACTAAAAACAGGGGCGGACGATTATATTATAAAACCGTTTATCCTGCCGAACCTTTTAGCCAGAATGGAAGCTGTGATGAGAAGAGCCAAACGAACGTCACCGCAGCAATCGAAAAATAATGTTACAATTAGTCAAATTAATCAGTTTAAAACCTTGACGAGAAGAGAAAAAGATGTTTTATTATTAGTTACGCAGGGAGCAAATAATAAGTCTATCGCAGACAAACTTGTCCTGAGCGAAGTTACCGTAAAAAGCCACTTGAACAGTATTTTTAAAAAATTGAACGTGACTAATCGAACCCAGTTGGTTCTGCTTACGATGCAGATGAATTTATCAGAAAATGAATAAGTTATTTTTTAAGGAGATAGAAATGCTAGATTATACAAAAGATGAATTACTAAATATGATTCAAAATACCCCGGAAAAGTTCAACGAATGGAAAAAAGATGTTGAAGAAGTCGATTTGAGCGAAGTCGATTTTTCAAATATAGTGCTTAATGAAGTTGATTTTTCAGACGTTGACTTAAATTCAAGTTCATTTGCTGATTCAACATTAACCTCTGTTAATTTCACAAATGCGGATTTGACAGCCGTTGATATGACAAGAGCTGTAATTACTCAATGTGATTTCACGGATAGTCTTTTGGTCGGTGCGGATTGCAGTTATGCGGAAATGACTTACTGCAATTTCACTGATTGCGATATGGCGGGAACAGTTCTTTCTGAAACTGATTTGTCTTTTTCTGAACTTTCCGCAGCAGTAAACCTAAATTCGGCAAGATACGACAACGACACGGTTTGGCCTGAAGATGATATGCTGCCTGAAAACTTTGATATGATTTGTAAAAACGATTTGTCTTCACTACAAGATGATGAAGATAACGTAGTTGAAGATTACTAAAAAGGAGTATTTTATATGATAAAAGTAGCAGTATGCGGTGCTTTCGGCAAAATGGGTAAAGAAATTTGCAACGCAGTTGAAGAAAACGACAATACGGAGTTAGCAGCAAAAATAGACTTGGTCGGCGAGGCTTACAGAACGATAGAAGAAGCTCTAAATAACGTTAAATTTGACGTTTTGATTGATTTTACTCAACCAAAAGCGATTTTTGAAAACGCAAAATTTTGCCTGACTCACGGCATTAAAATCGTAATAGGCACAACAGGTTTGAAAGATGAAGAAATCGAAACCTTGAGACAATTATCAAACAAAAATAAAACAGGTTGCCTGATTGCTCCAAACTTCTCAACAGGAGCGGTTTTAATGATGATGTTTTCACAAATGGCGGCAAAATATTTTGACAATGCGGAAATTATCGAACTTCATCACAACCAAAAGAAAGATGCACCGTCAGGAACGGCAATTAAAACGGCGTTGATGATGTCACAAGCAAAAGACACCTTCAAAAAAGATAATTGCCCTGAAACAGAAACCATCAAGGGTTCAAGGGGCGGGACCTCTTATTCTGATATTCAAATTCACTCAGTCAGAATGCCCGGGTATATCGCATCTCAAGAAGTTATTTTCGGGTCTTCGGGACAAATTTTCAAAATCAGACACGATTCAATGGATAGAAAATGCTATATGGGCGGAATTTTAATGGCAGTAAACCATATTTTTGAGAAAAACGATTTCACCTATGGACTTGAAAACATAATGAAATAAATAAATAAATAATAAATTTTTGATAAAAAAAAGCCCCGTTTTCACGGGGTTTAATAATTTGTTTAGGAATTTAGGAATAGGAATAAATTTTCTCTCTTAACTTTATTTAAACGGTAATTTTTGCTCTCTTAATATCTCTCGTGTTCATTTAATGCTCTCATATATATAAAGTATATACAGAAGTATCTATTTCAATTATATAAAACATTGTTACATTTTGTAATAAATAGGTTAGAGAGAAGTTCAATAAAAATCTACTCAGGCAGATACAGGTTTGAATTGCTATCCAAACAATTAAATATTGCTATCGCTTTCGTCATTCTGAAAAGATTAAAAATCTAGCAATTTTAATTGCTTAGATTTTATCTTATTCAGAATCTGTTAACATAAATATCGAATTCAAATATTTCATTGAACTCGACCCTAAATCTAAAATCTCTAAAAATTTTAACATAAATAGAACCAGGCGGAACTTTTGTATAAAAGTTCCGCCTGGTTAAACTCTAAAATCATTTCTGCAATTATTTCAACGCAAATGTCATATCTGCTTCAATACAAACTTTTCCGTCAACTCTACCGATACCGTGAGCCTTGCAGATAGGTCCTTTAACTTTTGTTAATTCAATTTCCATATCAAATCTGTCGCCAGGTCTAACAATATTTTTAAATCTAACATTGTCTGCTCCTGCATACAAAGTCAATTTTCCTGCAAATTCCGGCATTGTCATCAATACAGGTGCTGAACATTGAGCAATAGCTTCAAGTTGCAAAACACCGGGCATGATTGGGTTACCAGGGAAGTGACCTTGAAAGAAGCCTTCGTTCATAGTCAAATTCTTGTAACCTTTTGCATATTTTCCAGGTACGCATTCGGTAATTCTATCTACCAACAAGAACGGGTATCTGTGCGGAATCATATCCATAATTTGCATTACATCAAATTGCAATACTTCATCTTTAGTTTCTTCTGTCATAATTCTCTCCTTATATTTCTATCAATTTATCTTTTAACATTTTGGCAACTTTGACATGAACCGCATGCCCTGCTTCTTTGGCAAGAATTTGGCATCTCATATTCAACGGATTTACTCCCGTCAAATACAAATCACCAATCAAATCCAAAATTTTATGCTTAATTTGTTCGTTTTCAGAACGTAATTCGGTAGTATAACCGCCGTCATCTGTCAAACCTACCGTATTTTCCTGAGTAACCCCTTGAGCAAAACCGAGCATTTGGTATTTTTTCAAATCGCGATAAAAACCAAATGTTCTTGCCTCAATAATTTCGTATTTATTTTTAGGATTGTAATTAACAAAACGTCTTGTTAAATCTTTGTGGTCGTAATTTACTGCATACGAAATAAACAAACTGTCACTCGGAAGTATTACCAAACTCGTTTTTCCGTTCAGGTAATACACAGGTTCTGAAACCGTATAGAATTTATCTTTTGCAAAAAACGGCTTGTCCGTACCTGCTTTTTTGAAGGCTTCAACCCATTGCAAAGAACTTCCGTCTAATGCGGGAACTTCGTCTTCCGTCATACAAATATCAACGGAATCAATCCCGCAAAATGCTAACGCTGCCGACAAATGCTCAGTCAACATTGCTCTTGCATTCTTCGTTCCCATAACTACACAATGGTCGGTTGAAACAACATGGTCAACATCAGAAGTAAAAGAATCTTTCCCCTTCACAAAGTATCTTATTTGCCCCGAATTTGACGGAAACAAAGTCACTTCGCAAGGTTTATTCTTCATTAAGCCGTTACCGACAAGTTTAACTTCTTTCTTTAAAGTAACCATATTAGCCTTTAACCTCTTGGTGAGCTTCTTCAAAAGACTTCAACATAGGTTCAAATTTTCTGAATTTTGCAAAAATTTCTTGAGCATCTTTCATAGTTTTTAATTGTTTGATGAAATCTTTTCTCGGAACTGCCGGAATACCTACAATAATTGATTTAGCAGGGAAGGATTTAGTAACACCCGCTTTTGCTGTAATAATTGTATCAGAACCGATTTCGATGTGGTCAGCCAAACCTGCTTGACCTGCAATAACAACTCTATCTCCGATTACGCAGCTTCCTGCAATACCAACTTGAGAAACGATTAAACAACCTTTACCGATACGGCAGTTATGACCAATCATAACAAGGTCATCAATTTTTGTATTATCTCCGATTACGGTATTTTCAATAGTACCTCTGTCTATCGCAGTATTAGCACCGATTTCAACGTTATTACCGATGACAACCGAACCGATTGAAGGAATTTTGAAGATTATCTGTTCAACATCATTTCCTTTAATTTCGCCATCTTTTCTTGCGTTTTCGATATTGTTAGGATTTTCGGTTACAAAACTGAATCCGTCAGCACCTAATGAAACGCCGTGATGAAGAATTACATCATTACCGACTTGAACTCTGTCACCGATATTAACTCCGGCATGGAAGAAACAATTTGCACCGATTTTTGCATTGCTACCGATATAACCATTTGCTAAAATCTTTGTATTATCACCGATTACGGCATTTGGAGATACCACAACATTTGGTCCTATGCAAACATTTTGACCAAGTTTTGCTGAAGGGTCAACAGTTGCTGTAGGGTGAATATCTTTGTTCACAACAGGCGGAACGTAGAATAAATTTAATAATTTCATCATTGCAAGTCTTGGTCTTTCAACCTCGATAGTAGTGAATCCGTTAATTTGAACACCCAACGGAACTAATGCAGCCTTTGCCTTTGATTTTGCAAGATTATTTATTTCTTCTTCACCCAAAGCCAATGCCAATGTGTGTTCATCACTCAAAAGAGGGGGTGCAATATGCGTAATTTCAGGACTTTCAACCTTCGTCAACATACCACCGACAATTTGTGTAATTTCATCTACAGTAAATGATTTCATTATTTATACTCCTTATCTACCATCCACATATCTCTCAATGATTTTACCAAAAACAAGGCTTTTTGTCGTGTTCTGTTAACAAAAAGTAATATTAGCAAAAGTGCAAACTTTTCTCATCTGCTCCAAACACTTTTTACCTTGAAATTTTCACCCACAAATTAAATTATTTACAATAAGCAACTTTTTTATTATCAATATTTTGCTTATTTATCGGATTATACGGGTCGATAGTGTTTTTCTCAATCAGATTTTGGTAAAAATTAACCTTGTAATTCAGCATATCAATTTGTTTGTCAATTTCAGCTCTTTGCTGGAGTGCCTTTTCTTTTGTATCCAAGATAATCTTATATCTCTCAGGGATTGTCGAATCACCTTCAATGCACAAATCAATATAACGTTTTATGGATTTGTTATCAGTACCGACAGAACTTAAACATTTAACAATTCTGACCCAACCTAAATCTTCTTCGGTAAATATGCGAACATTGTGACTATCACGCTTTACAAACGGGAAAAAGTCGTTCTTTGCCCAAAATCTCAAGGTATGTTCCGAAATTCCCATCATTTCCGCTACATCTTTAATTGTGTACACTATTTACCCCCTTTTCTTCAATTATATTCTGACAAAATTATTTTAGCAAATTTTTATAAAAAATGACGGACTCGAAAAAATTTCCAAATCCGTCACCGTGAAAGTTTAACTTACCTTTATTTTGAAACTTTGTCACAAATAGTATTTTTAATATCATCAACAATAAGTTCTTTTGTCAAATGATATCTTTGATACAAGTCTGCAACAGGCACTCTGTCGGTAAATTCCTTCTTAGCTCCGAAATTCAAAACCTTCACATCTGAATTTCCGTAATATCTTGTAACTTTTTCACCAAAACCACCGTCAACTTGACCGTCTTCCAAGGTAATCACAAGGTCGTGACTTGATTTCAAGTTTTCTAACAATTCCGTATCAAGTCCTGTCAAAAACCTTGGATTAATCAAAGTTGCATCAATTCCGCATTGTTTCTTCAATTCGTCTTTTGCCTCTTTTCCTAATCCGTAGAAATTACCCGCAGCAATTATCGCAACTTTTTCACCTTGTTCGGTTACTTTAAATTTGTTTAGTTGTGAATAATCCGTAGTGTCAGGAGTTCCGCAAGATTTTAACTCAATCATAGGAACTCTTATTGCAACGGGATAATCGTTTTGATTGTATGCAAATTCAAGCATTGCAAGGTACTCTTCCTTGTTTGTCGGTGCAAGATAAACCATATTCGGAATATTGCTGATTAACGGAATATCAAAGGTGCAAAGGTGAGTTGCATCTTGCCCAGAAATTCCACCCCAATAAATCAACATTGTTATAGGAGAACTATTCAAACACAAATCTTGTGACATTTGGTCGTAAGTTCTTTGAAGGAACGAACTCATTACTGCCAAGATTGGTTTTGCTCCGCTTTTTGCAAGTGCAGATGAGTAAGCCACAGCATGTTCTTCCGCTATACCGACATCGGTATATTGTTTACCCAATGCGTCACGATATTCTTTTGTAAATCCGAATACTCCAGGAGTACCAGCATTTACAACGATAGTTGTCTTATCTTGTTTTGCTTTTTCTTTAATAAAATCACAAGTCAAAGATGTGTAATTTTCAACCGCTACAGGTGTTTCCTCTTTAGATTTTTCATCCAAAGCCCCGGGCAAAATCCAGTGGAAAAATTCTTTATTTTCTTCCGCAACGGCTAAACCTTTACCTTTTAGTGTGTGAATATGCAGAACTGTCGGTTTGTTTGTATTTTTAACCTTTTCAAACGCTAAAATCATTTGCTCAACATCGTTTCCGTCTTCGACAAACGAATAATCAAAGCCAAGAGTTTTGAAGAAGTTTGCTTCCGCTTGACCTTTAGTTTGACGCAAAAGTCTTAAATTATCGTATAATCCACCGTGGTTTTCTGCGATTGACATATCGTTATCATTCACAACAATAATAATATTACTGTTAAGAGTTGCAGCATTATCAAGTCCTTCAAGAGCCTCACCGCCACTTAACGAACCGTCACCGATAATTGCAATAACGTTGTAATCTTCGCCTTTCAAGTCACGAGCTTTTGCAACACCCGTGGCTAAACTTACAGAAGTTGAAGTGTGACCAACTTTGAACAAATCGTGTTCACTTTCTTCAGGAGCGGTGTAACCCGTGTATTTCATATAGTTTTCAGGGTTTAAAAAGCCTTCTTTACGTCCCGTAACGAGTTTGTGCGGATAACATTGGTGCGAAACATCAAATACCACCTTGTCTTTCGGCATATCAAAAACGTAGTGCATAGCAATAGTGGCTTCCACAATACCCAAATTTGGACCTAAGTGACCACCGATTGTATTAACTTTTTTGATTATTAATTCTCTCATTTCAGTTGCCAAAGTCTTCATTTCGGCAACTGATAAAGTTTTCAAATCTTTTGATTGGTTAATTTTGTCTAATATCATCTTGTCCTCACTTTCCATAACAAATATATTATAACTCTTGATAGTAACTATCAAGCAAGAGGGTATTTTAAATAATTCTTACAAAATTTAAAACTCGTTGAAATTATTGATTAATTCGTCTTTTTATTATTTAATTATGACAGTCAAAATTAAGATAAAGAGGTAAAAATGAAAGTATTAGTAGGATTATCGGGTGGAGTTGATTCAACTGTAGCCGCACTTATATTAAAGAAGCAGGGTTATGACGTAATCGGTGCTACAATGGAGATTTGGGGTAAAGACGGAATGGTTGCCCAATCGGGACACAAAGATGCGTGCTACGGACCTGACGAAAAGGAAAGTATTGAAGATGCAAGAGAACTTGCAAAAAATCTTGGAATACCTTACCACGTTTGTAATTGTGTTGAACAATATGAGAGCATCGTTCTTGAGAACTTCAAATCTGAGTACGTTCAGGGCAGAACCCCAAACCCTTGCGTTTGGTGTAATGCTTATATCAAATTTGGTGCATTGCCACAAATGGCAAAGGCGGACGGAATTGAGTTTGACAAATTCGCAACAGGGCATTATGCAAGAGTTGAAGAAAAGGACGGTAAATTTTACTTGAAACGTGGCGTTGCTCCGAAAAAAGACCAATCTTACTTCTTGTACAGATTGAAACAAGACCAGTTGAAAAACATTATCTTGCCGTTGGGCAGATACACAAAAGACGAAATCAGACAAATTGCAAAGGATTACGGCTTGGAAGTTGCTGAAAAACCTGATAGCCAAGACTTTTACGGCGGTGATTATAACGAACTTCTAAATTTGGAAGAAAAAATCGGTAATATCGTTGATACGGAAGGCAAAGTATTGGGTACACATAAAGGTATTTGGAACTACACAATCGGTCAAAGAAAGGGAGTTGGAGTGTCTTCAACAGAGCCGCTTTATGTACTTGAATTGAGAAAAGATTCCAATGAAGTTGTAATCGGACCTGCTGACAAAACCTTCAAAAAATCGCTTGTTGCAAACAATTTGAGCTGGGTACTTGGCGAACCATTGACGGAAGAAAAACGAGTAAGTGCCAAAATTCGTTCAACTCAACAGCCTGTAATGGCGACAGTAAGACCGATTGATGACAATAGTATGGAAGTTGTGTTTGACGATATGCAGAAATCAATCGCAATCGGACAATCGGTTGTATTGTATGACGGCGACATCGTGCTTGGCGGTGGCGTAATCGATAGTGTAAAATAAATTGTAAGATTTATATATTTGAAAAAGAGGTCTTCCTGACCTCTTTTTTTGTGGGGTTATAAGTTTATACCGAACACATTTTTCAAAACCAAATGTAGGTCGGAATTGCCTGACATGTAAAACCATTAAAAATGTAAAGAATTAATTATAAAGGGTTGAAAGATTAATTAAAAAGTACTATAATTAATGATGTTTCTGTATTTCAATCATTTAAACGATAAATTTTCAAATCCAATATTATAAAATAATAAAAACGCACAATAAATAGCTATGGAGTAATTAAGATGAGAAGAATTGAAATTAATCCTGACGTAAGCATTTCTACAGAAAAAAAGAACACTCAGGCATAGCACTTAAAGCCTTGTCTGCGGCGGCTTTTGTCGGCTTGTTTATAGTTGGTGGAGCAACAAATGCTCAAGATGTATCAACAGTTACACCAACTATTCCAACTTATACATTAGATAAAGCTGAAAAAGACTCTAACACATTATATATACCAAGTTATGACAAAGATACAGGAAGCATCACCGACGCTTATTATAAAGTAAATTATAATAATACTCAATTTGGTTCAGGTACAGAAAAATCAAAGGACTATAAAGTTAAGACTTCCGTAGGTGATATTGATATTACCGTAAATTACGACAATTCAGAAATTACTGTAAGAAAAGAAAATTACTCTCCTCTTGATAATATTGATGGAGTTTTTGTTGATAACACATATTCAGATAACAGTTATTCTGTAGGTGGCGGACTTCGTAATGAATCAACTATTAAAGATATAAATGCAGGTTTTGTTGGTAATACTTCAATTTCAAAAACCAATGCTGAAGGTGGAGGTATATTTAACAATAACGAAATTCATAATATAAACGGATATTTTATTAGCAATACTCTTAATTCAAATAATAGTTATGCTATTGGTGGTGCGATAGCAAATACAGGACTTATTGGTGATATAACCGCAGATTTTATTTCAAATAAAATAGATAGTAACACAGGACTGGGTGGGGCAATATATAATAACAACAGAATAAATAGCATAACGGGTGATTTTATCGGAAATTCAACAAAAAAAGGTTATGCCGTTGGTGGTGCTATTTATAACGCTGCAAACGGAGGAGCTAATAATCCATATATTGGAGATATAAAAGGTAACTTCATTGGTAATTCATCTGCGGATTCAGGTGGAGCAATCTACAATTTGGCATCTTACGATGGTAGTAAAATTGCTAATATAAAATCTATTTCCGGAGATTTCATCGGAAATACAGCAAGTTCTTTTGGTGGTGCGATTTGGAATAATAGTCAAATTGGCGATATTGTCGGAAACTTTATTAAAAACAATTCCCAACGAGGTGGAGCTATTTATAACTACAAAGAAGGCAGCACTACTCCTGTAATTAAAAGTATCACCGGAGACTTTATCGGGAACTATATTGATGTTGGAGGTTTCTCTGCAGGTGCGGCTATTTTTAACGAGGGAAAAATTACCGAAGGAATTAATGGTAATTTCATTGGCAATTATATAAATAATAACGGCGGTATGGGGGCAGGAATTTATAATGTCGGTAATCGTACCAATATCCCAGTAATAAATGGAATTAAAGGCGATTTTGTAAAAAATAAAATTACGGGTAACGGCTATATAACAGGAGCGGGGCTTTACAACGCAGACGGTGCAATTATCAATAATAAAATTGAAGGCAATTTTATTGCAAATGAATTATCGGGAGGAAGTACAGTTGAAGGGGCTGGGATTTCAAACAGAAATGGAGCAACCATTTCAGCTACTTCTGACGGCATAAGTATTTCAGGTAATTTTATAGATAACAAAGTTAATGCCAGTTATTATGCAGCTGGAGCCGCAATATTGAATTATGGTTCGAATATTGAAGGTGAGATTGTTGGTAATTTCTACAAAAACAGTATTATTGCAGAAGGAGATTATGCAACTGCGGAAGGTGGTGCAGTTACTAATAAATACGGTACAATAAATAAAATAACAGGTAATTTCATCGAAAACTCCGTAAAATCAGGTCGTACAGCACAAGGTGGTGCATTATATACAATGGGTACAATTCAAAATGGTCTTGGAAGTTCAAACTTTATACGAAACTCTGTAACTTCTGAAAATGGAGTTGCACAAGGTGGTGCTATATATACTTATAATAGTATTCTTGGCAATGATGATGTCAAATTGTATTTTGAAGGTAATTCTGCTATTTCTAAAAACTCAAATGCACAAGGTGGTGCATTGTACAATTTAGGCAATTTAACAAACAAAAATCTTATTGCTGATTTTATCGGTAATTCTGCCGAAGGAAAGTCAACCTCTGAAGGTGGGGCTTTTTGGAATAATAATACGTTAACAAACCTAACCGCTAACTTTATTGATAACCATGTATCCGGTGAAAATTTTGTTGCTGGTGGAGGTTTATTTAGCAGTTGGAGTGGCAGTATTGAAAAGATTTCAGGCTTATTCCAAAACAACTACGCAAAAACAAATGGTACAGGCTTCGGAGCTGAAGGAGGTGGCTTATATTCCCCTAAAGCAAATATAGATGCAGATTTTATTAGCAACTATGTTGAAGCTGACGGTTATGCTAAAGGCGGGGCTTTATTTGCTCAAAATTTAATATTAAACGGAGACCATTTATTTTTCAAAAATAAGGCAATATCAAAAAGCAAAAATGCACAAGGTGGTGCGATTGCGACAGAAAGTGGCTCTAGTATAGAACACCTAAATGGAACATTTAATAATAATTCTGTTGAAGCTGGTGAATTCGCAATGGGCGGGGCAGTTTGCGGAATGTGCGGTGATATCAAAGCCCTCGGGAACCTTGGACACATAGTCGGTATGGCTCATCCAGACCGTTGAAGATTCCTTCCATCCCTGCAGAATTCCATCCGTGAAATCCGCATGAACCTCTGTATGGCCATACTCGCTCACCGGTGCAGTTTCTACTTTGCCGCCAAGTTCATATGCCATCAGCTGGGAGCCATAGCAGATCCCGAGCACCGGAATTCCAAGGCTGAACAGCCCCGGGTCGCAGGTCAGCGAATCCTCTGCATACACACTGTCGGGTCCGCCCGTCAGAATAATTCCCTTCGGATTCATCTCCTTCAGGGTTTCAAGCGAAGTCGTGTAAGGATGAATCTCGCAGTAGACATGATTCTCGCGCACTCTTCTGGCAATCAGCTGCTTATACTGCCCGCCGAAGTCCAGAACAACAATCTTCTCGGTCACCTGTATTTCCTCCCTTTGAAAAGAATGAGAAAGCAAAAGCTTTCTCATTATAACAGAATGAATTATTCAGCCTCTGCTTTTCTCACTGCTGCCGCAATGAATTCACGGAACAGCGGATGAGCCCGGTTCGGGCGGCTCTTGAATTCAGGATGATACTGAACACCGATGAAGAAATCATCATCCTTGCACTCAACCGATTCCACCAGTCTTCCATCCGGAGACGTACCGACGATATCCATTCCATGAGCGATGAATTCTTCCCGGTACTTATTATTGAACTCATAGCGATGACGATGACGCTCCTGAATCTCCTTCTGACCATAGCACTTCATCAGCAGGCTGCCATCCTTGATCACGCATGGATATGCGCCAAGACGCATCGTGCCGCCTTTATCAATATCATCACTCTGATTCGCCATGAAGTCGATGACCTTATGCGTGCTCATCTCATTGAACTCATTGGAATTCGCATCCGCATAGCCAAGCACATCTCTGGCAAACTCAATCACCGCAATCTGCATGCCGAGGCATAATCCGAGATACGGAATATTACGCGTACGAGCATATTTCGCACTGGCAATCATCCCTTCAATGCCGCGGTCGCCGAAGCCGCCCGGAACGATGATGCCCTGCACACCGGCAAAGATCTCCGGAGCAGTCTCTTCATTGATTCCTTCTGACTCGACCCACTTGATGCGGACATGCGCATCATTCTCATAACCGCCATGATGCAGTGCTTCCTTGACAGAAAGATACGCATCATGAAGCTT
>SFZC01000276.1 GCA_004558955.1 bacterium
GAACGCCATTATTGCCTTCAGGCAATACTTTCATCTGTGTATTAACCGTATTAGAGTAGTTGGTCTGCGTCACAAAGTATCCTTGTTGCTCATTCCATTCTTCACTTTTTCTAAATTCACTAAACACGATATTTAAATCCTGCCCGTGTGCCATAAGTCTTTTTAAAAGCTCATCTTTCAATGGCGAACTATTTGAATTCCAATCTTCAGCAGAGATTATATAAATGAGCACAGCCCCTACTATCAAGTCTTCTTTTTTGGTCATATTAGAAAACAAATAACCCAACAGTAATTCAGGACGTTTGCTTTCTGACAGTTTATGTTTTATGCCCAATGCCGTCATCCACACGTTGACGGGAGAAGGTGTATGCCACATTTTTTCAAATCCACATAAGGCATTATGCAAAGCACAGAAAAGATTGTCTTCAAGACAGATGTTCAATAGGTCTATATCATTCTTACTCATACACAAGTTTTATAGTGTTTAAAAATTCTACAATCTGTTGATATTTGGAATTGAACAGATCTTTCTTGTCAATATCATGCAATACCCCGTTTGGAATATCTTCATATACAGGATTTTTCACTCCAATTTTTCTAACTTCTGAACCTTTCGGCTTAATAAGAATAGGCCTACCGCTTGCAGCACATGCTTTGATAGCGTTTAGCAACCAAACATCCCCTTCTTGAAGCACAACACTTTCTTTATTCTGACCCTTAAGTTGCAAAGTCGGTTCACTATTGGTACGTCGTGCCAAATCAGACATATATTCTCCTACCATATCAGAAATGACAGGAAGATTGGGATAAGGAAAAGGAAATTGCACAAGTTCTATACCTTTAAATTTCATTGAGGTGTTCACAACTTGCCAAAACTCCGAGGTGTGATATTTAGGTCTTATATCAAGCGTTAGGCGATACTGCTGCAAGGCTTTTCGAAGAGTTGTTTCAAGAACATCCGTTAATTGTGGATGCTTGCCAAATGCCGAAGTTATTCCTTTCTGTTCCACGGCAATAACCTGTCTGTCTTTACGATTATCGATCACGACAAGGCACGAAGGATGATTTGTTTCCCTCATTATTCTAAAGCAGTCTTCTCTCTCTATAGGTTTATGTGTATTGTTAGCAATACGGAACACGTAAATTCCACCTTCTTTGATATATACCTCATGTTCATATTCTGCTCCATCGAATTCAAATTTGAGTTATCTAAAGATTGATGCACATCTATCTCGCCTAATTCCTCAAAAGGCAGAGCAAGCGCATCCTCCATTATTGGCCGGTACATATATGTAAAGATTTGAAACTTTGCCATATATTTATATTTTTAATAGGTTGTGGAATTGTGGTGACTCACTTGAGTTTTGGAAATGCACATAGTTAACGCCGTTTTGACAATTAAGGCTGGCCGACGAACGTTCTACACATTCGCCGTTCAAAGAATACCTACAGAAGATTGCTTTTTTTATCTTCATTTTTTTAGTTTTTGGGATTGAAAAATTTTTGTTCCCTATCCACAAATGGAATCAGGAGGGTTAATATTCTCGATTGTTTTAGGTTTCTAGTCCATGATATTATGGACGAGACTCTAATGATATATACGTATAGCAAATAGTGTGCCAAAATTGTTGAAAATTTATCTTTTCTGCACAATACTGAAATTTTGTCACATCTATTTTCGCTCGTGTCAGACATGTCATTTCTGATGTCCTATGTGTGTTCCGTGGATAATAAAAATTCTGCTGACAACGAATCTTCAACAAAAATCTCCGTGTCCTCCGTGTATTCCGTGGATAACAAAAATTTCCGGATCACCAACATACAAAAAGAAGAGGCGGTATTCACATACAACCTCTTCAGCCCAAAAAAATCCTTATTTAATTTACTTTTGCAGTTGCAAATATACGAATAAAACCGATACCCTCCAAATTTTTCCGTATATTTTTCTCTTTTTATTCGTTAAATTAAAATTTTTTATTTAATTTTGCCTCCAAATGAGTGCCAAGAGGGGATGGTCAACATACTGGCTGCTTTTTTTCACGTTTGTCACTCCGTGCAAGGTGGTATGTCATGCTTGCTTTTTTTATATATCTTATAGAACAAGAACCTGACTCCTGTTTTC
>SFZC01000078.1 GCA_004558955.1 bacterium
TTTATATAAACGTAAATTTTTTAGAGAAATTGCCAAATTGGCTTAAATGTTGTTAATAGTTCTTAATCAGTGATAATAAGTATATACGATGTATTTATCGATGATTTAATTTGCATGCAATGTTTGCATGTTGTGCTTAACAATTTATTTTTGTAAAAGCCTGTTTATTTCAAGTTAGAGAAATTGGTTTCGTATTTTAAGTCTAATTTTTTAGCCGTATTTTCCCAAAATTCGTGGATATTTTGAGCAAACGTATTATTTAATAAGCATTCTGTTTCTATCTCTTTTGCTTGATTACGTTCTTCTTTAGTTAATGGATTTTTTGTAGTTTCTTTTACCTTTTTGTAATCAGCGTAAGGTGTACCGATTTTTTTATGAATAATATTTTCCATTTTCTTTTGTATTGAGGTTGGAAATAATTTTCTGTAATTTTTTGCATATTCGGTTGTTGCAACCGAACCTGCACCTAAAACCGCCAAACTTTCAAAACATTGCCATAATTTTTTAGGTAGAATATAGTATAATATAATACTTTTTTGCGGTTGTTGAGTTAGAGAGGAGTATTCTCCTTTTGAATTATAGGCGACCATTTTCTTGCATTTTTGTGAAACCATTGTTAAGTAATCTAATAAAGAAACAGGTGCAGAACCGTATTTTGATATGTCGGGGTGTCCGTGAACGTAACTGTTTCCTGGTAGCAAATGAGCAATGTCATCGATATGTATTTCTTCAACGTTTCCGTCTGTTTCTGCTAAAATTCGTTTACCGTCAATGATTAAACCACGTTCAAAAGGTTTTTCCGTGTTTAGTGCGGCTAACACTCTGTTTTTAGCATAATTATTCGCAACTTTATCATTTAGAAAATTTATGTAACCTTGTTTATCGACATATCCGATGGTTTCGGGGGTAATGTTTTTAGGTGCGACTTTTCTTAAAAGTACCGACCCGCAATTTTTGACTGCTGAAATATTTACCATTATTTACTACCTTCCTGCTACTATACTATTAATAATGAAAAATGCGGAGAAAATTTGTCTGATTTTGTTCCGTTGTTAAAATATATTACGGAGTTTTTGTCCGAAGTTATTATGTGAAGAAACTTGTGGTATTGAAAAAGTGTGTGCAAGTGTGGTACAATCAACCTAACAACAGCGAGGAATTTAGAATGAAGAAAACATTAGTAAAATATCCGTTTTTGACAAAAGAAGTTGAGATTTACGAAAGAGAGAACGGACATAAAATAGTTTTGGCACACAAAGCAGGTGAAATGGTTAATATTTCATCGTGGGTTAAAACGGGTTCAATAAATGAAAATGACGAAAATAACGGTATTTCACATTTCCTCGAACACCTGATGTTTAAAGGAACACATACTTACAAAGTCGGTGAATTTGATAGAATGCTTGAATCTAAAGGGGCTATTGTTAATGCTGCAACTTGGAAGGATTACACTTTTTACTATGTTACCTTGCCCAAAGGAGCAGAAAACAAAGATTTTAACTTGGCAATAGATTTACATTCCGATATGATGATGGATCCGGTTTTTCCTGCTGAAGAACTTGGTGCTCCGTTTGATATAAATGACAACACGGTATCTGACAAGCGTGAACGCCATGTTGTTATTGAAGAAATCAGAATGAGAAAAGACCAACCTTGGACAAAGGTTTACAATATTTGTAATAAAAATATGTACACTCAACACCCGTACAAAAGAGATGTAATCGGTACTCCTGAAATTATTTCTCAAGTAACAAGGGAAGATATTGATAAATATTACAGAACCTTCTATACTCCTCAAAACGTTACAACTATTGTTGTAGGTGATTTTAATCACGAAGAGATATTGAATACTTTGTGTGAAAAATTCACTTTCCCTGATAGACACAATGCTCAAATTAGAGTTAACACTCCTGATACACCAGTTCAGGAAACAAAATATATCGAAACTTCATCAAATGTTAATACTTCTTACGCTATGTTCGGTTGGTTAGGTCCAAAGGCTAACGAATTGAAAGCCGGTATTTGTTTGGATTTGATTAGTATAATCTTTGGTGACGGTTCAAGTTCACGTTTGCAACAAAATTTAATTGAAAAATTACCTGAGCGAATTTTCAATATTATCAGTTCAGAACATTACCAATTCAAGGATGGTAATAATTTCTTTATTCAGGCTAATTTTGCATCTGAGTCGAAAGACAAAGCTATTGAATTGATTAAACAGGAATTAGCAAATCTGTTGAATAACAGAATTACTGAAGAAGAACTTTTGAAGGCTAAAAAACGTATGAAATCAAGGTTTGCGTTTGGTGCTGAAACTGTTTCCGAAATCGGTGAAACTATTGGTTATTATATGACTGTTTGTGATGATTTGAAACTTATTGAAGAATATTTGGCGGATTTAGACAGTATTCAGATTGCTGATTTAGAGGACACAATAAGAAAATATTTGGCTATTGAAAATGCCGTAATTTCAGTTTTAGTACCTGAAAGGAAATAGTCTGATGAGCACGGTTGAGGAACAACTTGAAGAAGTTAGAACAAAGTGCTTGAACTGTTCTAATTGTTCGCTGTGCAAAACTCGCACAAATACCGTGTTTTCGGCAGGTGTTCCAAATTCAAAACTTATGCTAATCGGTGAAGCTCCGGGATATTATGAAGATATGAAAGGTGAACCGTTTGTCGGAAAAGCCGGACAGTTGCTTGATAAAATCTTGGGCAGTGTCGGTTTCTCAAGACAAAAAGATATCTATATTTGCAACACTTTGAAATGTCGTCCGCCCGAAAATCGTGACCCGTTACCTGACGAAAAACAGGCATGTCGTGAGTTTTTAGATGCACAGGTTAAAATCCTTCAACCGAGAATTATTCTTTTATGCGGTAAAGTTGCAGTAAATTCTTTTATTGATACAAAATTAGGCATAACTAAACTTCGTGGAAAATGGTACGAAGGACCTTATTTTTCTAAAATGATGCCGATTTTTCACCCGTCATATCTGTTGCGAAATGACAGTAGAGAAAAAGGCTCGCCAAAATGGTTCATGTGGCAAGATATCAAAGAAGTTCGCCGTGTATATGACCAACTCAACGGGTAATTTTGTTATTCGATAACTTTTCCGTTTTTGTCGTATTTAATGACTCTTCCGTCAGGTCTGTATTTGTAAGAACCTGTTACTTTGCCTTGACCATCATAAACTATGGTTTTATTTCCGATTCGTTTATAAGAAGCTGTTACTTTTCCGTTCTTGTCATAATGTGTAACTTTTGTACCGTAACGTTTGTATGAATCCGTGATATTGCCGTCCTTATCATATCTTGTAACTTTTGTTCCGTAATATTTTGTCATTCCGGCATAATTTCCGTTTTGGTCATAGTTCATAATTTTATTACCGTAATAAAAATGGTGTGAATTTATCTTTTTTCCACAACCGTCATAATAAGAAACAGTGTTTCCGTAAACTTTTGAATATCCCGGGTTTTTGCTACAATCAGTAAATGCCGCAAATGAGCAACAAGTCGTAAAATAAAATCCAAGTAATAAAATTACAAACTTTTTCATATTTTTCCCCTTTGTGATTTTCCCTTATATATTACTAAAAACAAAATTTTTCAATAAATTGCCAAAATTTTGCTTAATTATTATGAAATCATTAATTTTTTGCAATATTTCTTAATATTTACAAAAATGGGGCTTGATTTTTCAATGTAAAGAGCTAATATACAAGTGTAAAAAGAACACTAAATAAATTAAAAAGATAGCGTGAAGTAAATGACAGTTATCCCTAAAAAACAAACATTTATTCAAGGATTATGTAACAGACTTGGTGAAAATAATAAACCTATTTATACAGTTTTAGCAATCGCTTGCGGTAAAGGTACGGTTCGTCCGATATTGAGCATTACTGATAAGAAAGAAAAACCTGATGCTCGTAAATATGCCGCTTTAAGAGAATTGATGACCGAGTTTATCGGAGTTCCTACAACGATGGCTCTTGGTATCATTGCCGAAAATTTGACCAGGTTTATTGTTCCTAAAAAATCACCAAAATATAAAAATGTACGTTCAGTAATGTCACTATTAGGTATTTGTATGGCAGCAGGTTATTTTGTTCCGAAATTTTGTAATCTCGGAATGCCGCCTGTAATGCGAAAACTTATGCCAAATTATGACCCAAATGCGGACAGTTCAACTCTTGCACAAAAAACAGAGTTGGCAAAGGTCGATAAAAGTAATATTAATAATGTAAATAATGTTGTGAAAAAGCCTGCATTGAATGCTTATCCTACAATGAAAGGTTTTTCTGCATATTATAACAACGGAATGCGAGTGTAGATTATGAATGTTTCTCCTATTCAAAAAACAATGATTGGTATCAGAAGAGTAACATCAAACCCGAAGGCTGCGGCGTTTGCTCAGAATACGGTTTGTGCTATTGCGGTTGAAACAACTTTAAAAGCTCTCGGTAGGCCTGCATTTATTTATTATGATAAAAACGCAAATGGCAGGTCAAAAAAATATGCCGCAACTAAAGAATTTATTTATCAGTCTTTTTGCTTGGGTTTGTATTTGAGTTTGATTGACAAGTTTAAAGGTATTGCTTATAACAAATTGAGTAAACATTTGGCAAATAAAGACCCTGAAAACAAAAGAAAACTGGATTTATTTGATACTGAACAGGCAAAAATTAATGCTGCTCCAAAAGAGAAAAAAGCCGCAATGGAAAAAGTATTCCATACGATGATTCAGAAAAATTCTGATTTAAAATTCGGAAAAGGCGTAAAAGAATTAAGTTCTATCGGTGCTACAGTATTTATTTTGGCTTTGTGTGCCCCGATTTTATCTCAAATAATTTTGCACCCTGTAATGAATTTGATTTTCAAAAACAATAAAAAGCAACTAAAAGTGGCTCAACATGTTCAACAACCACAACAAACTCAATCTGCAAAATAAACCTTGCAAATCTTTTGTGTTCGGAGAATAATTTTGAGCAAAAAGGTAGGTTTGCTATGGAGAAAATTATTGTTTTATGCACGGTGAATGATTTTGCAGTTGCTAAAAATTTGTCAAAAAACTTGCTGGAAAAGAAGTTGATTGCGTGTTCAAATATCGTGCCACAAGTGGTTTCCTTTTATGAGTGGAAGGGGGAAATCGTTTCTGATAGCGAATATCTTATGATATTCAAAACAAAATCTTTGTTGTTTGAAGAGTTGAAAACCGAAATTAAATCACTTCATCCTTATGAAGTCCCTGAAATTATTTCATTAAAAATTGATAATGGTTCAAAAGACTATTTCGACTGGATTGATACGGTTGTTAAATCTTAATTACAAATCGGATTGCAATAGAATATCGTGTCCGACATTGTGCATCATATCTAAGTATGCATCATAATATCTTTGAACGGCGTCAATGTAATTACGCTGGGTTTCTTGGTGCATATTTTCAACCTGTAACAGGTTCAGTAATGAGGATTGACCTTTGGTGTAACGCTTTTTATGCTCTTCCAAAATCGTATTTGACTCCTTCAAAATCGTGTTGTAGTAGGCGACATTGATTTTTGCATATTTAAACTTGTTGTAATCTTCTTTTAAGGCATATTTCAAATGGTTTTCAAAGGAATCTTTGTCGATTTGACTGCGTTCAAGAACAATTTTCGCACGGTTTACTTCAGGTGTGTAGAAGTAAAATAGCGGAATATCAGCATTCACTCCGACATAAGCCCCTGGAAGTGCATCGGAACCTGTTTGATGTGCCGTTTGATAGGCATAACCGCCACCGACAGTGATATCAGGGATTCGCTTGTGTTTTGCGTTGATGACTTCCTGTTCGCTGCGTTGAATATTGTCTTGAGCAATAGATAATGAGTAACTGTATTTCATTGCAGTGTCTTCAATCTCTTGATAAGGCATTAGGTTTAAGTCTAAAATTGACAGGTCATTTACAAATAATGAGGGCTCAACCGAGTCATATAAAATCTCAGAACTTTTGATGTTTAGTGAATTGTTTAACTCAAATTGAGCAATTAAAAGATTTGCTTTCGCCTGGTTGAGGAACACCAGTTGCTTTTGGTATTTCATTTGAGAATGCAAAACGTCGAGTTTGTAATTGGGGGAGTTTTTGGGGTGTTGTTCTGCAATACTTTGCATGTCTTTAAATAATTTTTCTCTGTCTTGCAGAATTTTTACAACTGATTTTTCATAAAGAACATAGAAATAATTACGCATAACCTCTATTTTTAAATCAAGTTCTTTAGCTTTGATTTCTTTTTGAACAATGTCTAAATCTTTTTGAGCAATCTTTTTTCTGATTCCTCTTTTGCTGACTTCAATAGGAACTGCTAATCCGAATTGGCTGGAGTTACCACGAGTAACTTTGCCCATTAGAAAGTTAGATTGAAATTGCGGATTTTTTAGAGCATTCGCAATTTTTATATTTTGTTTCATTTCTTCGGCTTGCTTACGTTTAGACTTCAAATCAAGATTGTTTTCAAGTGCTAAGGTGACAGCTTGATCCATTGTAATATGTACAATCTCACAGTATGACGGCAAAGCCGAAACTAAAAATAGAATAAATGTAATAAAAAACTTTTTCATAATATCCCTACTTCTTGCGTAAGAATTTTACCATGAAAAAAGGTTTAATGGAAGATTTTTCTGATTTAAAGCAAAGATAAAGAAAAATGTCGAAGAAGGGACTCTGCCTGAATGTAGGCGAGAATATGAAATTCGAGCCATACAATGAAGGTATGTCGATGAAATCGGCTGAACCAATGTGTTTTTACCAACAGTAAAAACACATGTGAGAGGAACTGTAGTTAAACTTTAGCAAAGATAAAGAAAAATGTCGAAGAAGGGACTCTGCCTGAATGTAGGCGAGAATGTGAAATTCGAGCCTTACAATGAAGGTATGTCGATGAAATCGGCTGAACCAATGTGTTTTTACCAACAGTAAAAACACATGTGAGAGGAATCGTAAGCAAAAGTTAAACAAAAATAAAAAAATGTCGATAAGGTTACTATTCTGGAACCCTGCGACAAGAAAATATTAGCAAATTTAGAAGGCAATTGCAATATTTATCAGAAGTTAGTTTTGTTCTTAAAATTAGATACGCAAGCGTATTACAATATGAGAATGGTTCTTGGTTTAGAGATTAACTAATTTAAGCCATTATATTTTGTTCTATAACCATGATTTTCTTCTGGTCTTAAATCATTCGGATACATAGTATCAGTATATATATCTTCTTGCAATTTTTTTATAATTTCAAACACTTTTCTATAGTCTTTAATATCTGCAATAGTAGTACCAACATCTAAAGGTCTACCGTTTACTCTAATATTTGAACTATATAAATCAGCAACATTGTTACTTGTTAAAACAACATCACCAACACCAATAATTTGGTCAATAATACCTCTATGTATATTTACTCTTGCAAGTTCCGTAAATGGTTTCATATTGCAGGTATATGAAAATAATCCTCCCGAAATATAAACACCTTTATCTGTAACTATATATTCTGTGTGCTGATATCTTCTAAAAACAAATATAACCCCACCCAAGTATATCCAAACTGGCATTAAATGAAATAGAAAAAATATTAATGGGAATATAGAAAATACAGCAGGAGCACCTGGTGTTGCGGCACCACCTATAAATGCAGCAATAAACAATGAATCAAACAAAAACCAAACTAGAGCAAATGGTAACATTGGATTGAAAATACCTTCTAAAATAAAACAACGTTTATTAGGTTTTCCTTTCCAAAGGATTTTTTCATTACTACCAACCATTAATTCTAATTCAGATTTTGCATAATTATTAAACATTAACACTCTCCTATTTTATATCTGTCGTAGGGGGCTTGTCTTTTTTTGTCACCCTGAATTTATTTCAGGGTCTTACCGACTTGTGGTTCTACGCCCGAACTGTAAGATGCTGAAACGAGTTCAGCATGACAGTCTGTAGGTTGGGCATACTTGCCCAACCTTATGTTATGGTGTCGAAGAAGGGACTCGAACCCTCATGGATTGCTCCATACGCACCTGAAACGTACATGTCTACCATTCCATCACTTCGACATTTTGGTTTGCTAAATTTTTAATTAAAATTTTTATTACTGTACGGTTGCCATTATTTCTTCTGTAATGTCATCGCCGCCGAAGAGGACAATGTATTTTGACAGAACCATATCATAGCCCTTTTCTTGTGCTGCTTTTGAAATCAATTCGGTAATTTCGTTTTCGATATCTTTTAGTTTTTGTGTGTAATTATCTCTGATTTCGTTTTGTCTTTGTGCAAATTGTTTATTGTATTCGGCAACCAAAGTTTGTTTTTCTTCTTCAGATTTTCTTGATTCTACATCAACTTTTATACCTGCAAGCCACATATTCAATTCTCTAACTTTTGTTTCTTGCTCAGTTTTCAGGTCTTGTACTCGTTTAGATTGCCCTACTACTTTGTTAACATCAACAACCGCAATCTTATTATAAGTTTTGTCTGACATTTTCTCTCCTCGGTTTCCTTTATTCTATCATAAAAATTAAAATTTTTCTACTATCTTTGTAATATCAGTTAATATTTTATAGCAAAATTTGAACAATAATGATATATATATCGTTAAAGATATGTGGTAGTAATCAGGAGAAAAGGCATGAAAAAATATTTATATTTACTGATTTTAACAGTAGTATTAGGGGCTATACCGTGTTTTGCTGCAGGTTATGGCGGAATGTACGGTGGCGGAGGTATGCGTACTTGGGGTATGCAAGGTGGCATGTATGGTGGAAGGAATAATAATTTTGGACGCCCTTCACGAAATTATACTTATTACTATCGTCCTGTTGACCCCGTTCCACCAAATTATGACAAAAGCGGGGTGAGAACCCAACCGCAAACAATAAGTTGTTTGGGAACTTCCTCTTACCGAACTATCGGCGGGGTTAATTATGCTTGTAATTCTGCAGCTGCAACAAGAGTAAAAGTTAAATATAAAAATGACAAAGTTTCGACAACTTATAATAAAAAATTTGGAATGTAAAGGAGTTTGCGTATGAAAAAGAT
>SFZC01000079.1 GCA_004558955.1 bacterium
CATCGGGCCGACCACCGGAACTAGTGTACACGCAACAGCTGTTCCACCCAGCATTCCAATGGCTGCGATTGGGTGTTTTATAAGTACCGTAACAGGACTCCATAAACCTTTTGCAAAGTTTGTAATTGCTTCATCGGCATCAAATTTTCCGTTGTTTGATTTGTCCTCTTTTACTTCTTTCTTGCGAGAAGTGAAATTAGTTTGAGAAATTGCCTGATTTTTTAATTTGTTTTGAGTTTTGTAATTTTGAGAGGTTAAATAACTTCCATTAATACTTAAATCCATGTATTTTTTACCTTTTCCTTTTACCTATATTTATATAAAGGTATAATTGTCAGATTTTTTGCTAGTCAGACGGTGGGTAAGTGTTCAGAATATAGACTATATTTGAATATCTTGGGGTTTATATTTCTTAATAAAAAACAAACTCTTAAATAATCGAGTATTTAAGAGTTTGTTTGTGGTGTTTAGTATCTTTCCAAATATCTGTCGAGTTCCCATTGTGAAACGTAAGTTCTAAAGGAATCCCATTCTTTTTTCTTCGCCGTTTTAAATTCGTTGAAGATGTGTTCGCCAAGTGCTGCTTTTGCAACGAGAGATTTGTCCATTTGTTCAAGTGCTTCTGCCAAACTTCCCGGAAGTGAGTCAATTCTTTGTTTTTTACGTTCTTTGGAAGTTAATTTGTAAATGTTGCTTTCAACAGGAGCCGGCGGGTCAATTTTGTTTCTGATACCGTCCAAGCAGGCTTCCAAAATTGCCGCAAATGCTAAATATGGGTTACATGCAGGGTCTGGTGATCTCAATTCAACCCTTGTTGAAATTCCACGTTTTGCGGGAACTCTTAACAATGCACTTCTGTTTGCCAATGACCAAGCCAAATATACAGGTGCTTCATAACCAGGAACAAGTCGTTTGTAACTGTTTACAATAGGATTTGTTACCGCAGTAATACTTTTTACATGTTTTAGCAAACCGCCGATTGAATATTTTGCATTGTCTGATAATTGATATTCTGCTTTTTCATCATAAAATGCGTTTTTGTTGCCTTCAAACAACGAAATGTTGCAGTGCATACCTGAACCGTTAATTCCGAAAATCGGTTTTGGCATAAAGGTTGCGTGCAAATTATGTTGTTGAGCAATCGCTTTTACTGCAATTCTAAAGGTTGTAACGTTGTCTGCTGCCGTTAGAATATCAGCATATCTAAAGTCGATTTCGTGTTGACCGTCAGCCACTTCGTGGTGGGAAGCTTCAATATCAAAGCCCATTTCCTGTAAAGTCAAAACTATGTCTGAACGTACATCTTCGCCCAAATCTTCAGGCCCTACATCATAATATCCCGCTCTATCTTGAGTTTCTGTTGTTACATTACCGTCTTTATCTTTTGCAAATAAGAAAAATTCTGCTTCCGGTCCGATATTCATTGAGAATCCGAGTTTTTCGGCTTCCTGCATAACTCGTTTTAAATTGCATCTTGGACAACCTTCAAACGGTGTTCCGTCTGCGTTATAGATATCACAAATCAATCTTGCTGAATTTACGCCGTTGTTTCCTCTCCAAGGTAAAATTTGAAAACTGTTGATGTCAGGGTGGAAAAACATATCAGAAGTTTCAATGCTTCTGAATCCTTTAATTGATGAACCGTCAAGCATAATTTCATTATTCAATGCTTTGTCTATATGTTCTGATGGTATGGACATATTCTTAACTTGACCGTTGATGTCAACAAATTGCAATTTTATGAATTTGATGTTTTGCTCTTTGATAATCTTTTTGATTTCAGTTTTTGTGTAAACTTTTCCGTCAAGTCTTACATGTTTGAATTCTGTCATACTAACCTCTTTCTTCTCTAGTGTATTTTCTCTTTCTTCCAAATTACTTTCTAACTATAAAAACTTTTTGCAAAAAGGTCAAGTTTTTTGGTGTAAAGATTATGTAAAGGTCGTTTCGAGATTTTCAAAATAAAACAAAAAATACCAAATATTTTTCTAATAATTGAATAATAAGAAAATAAATTTGGTATTTTTTAGTTGTTTATATTTTGTCTTTTTATTTTTCTTTAAATTTTTTAAAATTATTTAAGGCTTTACAAACTTAACAATGTTTATTTTGTTTCAAGAATTTTGTTATTTTCGTCAACAATAACGATTGTAGGTTTGTGGTTTGCAAGTTCTTTTTCTTCAAATTGACCGTAAGTTACGATAATAACTTTGTCGCCTTTTTGAACTTTTCTTGCCGCTGCACCATTTAGGCAAATTTCGCCTGAGCCTGCTTTTCCTTTGATAATGTAGGTTTGAAATCTTTCACCGTTGTTAACGTCAAGAATTTCAACCTTTTGCCATTCTCTCATATTTGCGGCTTTTAAAAGTGCTTCATCTATTGTTATTGAGCCGACATAGTTAAGATTTGCATCTGTAACTGTTGCTCTGTGTATTTTTGATTGTAAAAATTCTAATAACATTTAATTTTACCTCTATTTTTATTAAAGAGCCTTTACTGCCTCTATAACTCTTTTTATTGCTTCTTCAGGTTTTACAACTTCTTTTTCACCTGTTTGTCTTGTTACAAATTCTACGTTGCCTTCATTGATTGTCTTTCCGACCGTAATTCTGTAAGGGAAACCAATCAAATCAGCATCTTTGAATTTTACGCCAGGACGTTCTTCACGGTCATCAATAACCGCTTCAACACCGTTTTGTAACAATTCGTCATAAATTCTTTGTGCAGTTTGCATTTGAAGTTCATCTTTAATACTTACCGGAACAACCGTTACATGGTACGGAGCAATAGCCAAAGGCCATTTAATACCGTGTTCATCGTGGTGTGCTTCAACAGCAGCAGCAGCTGTTCTTGTAATTCCGATACCGTAGCAACCCATAATGTAAGGTTTTGTTTTTCCGTCAGAATCAAGATATACCGCATTCATCGGTTTTGAATATTTTGTTCCTAATTGGAAAATGTTACCGACTTCAATGCCTCGAGTAACTTTTAACGGTTTTCCGCATTCAGGACAAAATTCTCCGGCTTCCACCAATCTCAAATCTGCATATTTGATTTCGTCAATGCCTAAATCTTCAAGGTTTGTACCTACTTGGTGAACATCTGTTTGGTTAATTCCGACAACAAAGTTTTTCATTTCTTTTACAGTATTATCAGCAATGATTGTAACATCGTTAAAGCCTTTAGGTCCGATAAATCCAGGAATTGCATTAAATCCGTGTTGTTGCATAAGTTCTTCAATTTCGGCGGAAGATGCAATTCTGATATCCATTCCGCCTACTGCGTTCATCAATTTTGTTTCTTCAACGGTTTTATCCGCTCTGATTAGTGCGATTACAGGTTTTTTATCAATAATATATACCAAAGATTTCAAAATCAAAGTTGAAGGAATTTTTAATAATTCCGACAATTCAACGATTGAATGTGCGTTTGGAGTGTCGATAACTTCGTTTTTTGCAAAGTATTCTTTTCCGTCAACAACTGCTGGCGGTAAGTTTGACACTGCGTGGTTTGAGTTTGCGGAATAATCGCAATCCTCACAATAGAAAACATCGTTTTCTCCCGCATCTGTGTCTGTGATTACCATAAATTCGTGAGATACACTACCGCCGATAGCACCTGAATCGGATTGAACCATTTTTGTATCAAGTCCGCAACGTTTGAAAATATTTCTGTAGGCTTGAGCCATATTTTCATATTCTTTATCAAGTTCTTCCTGAGAAGTTCCGAAACTGTAGGCGTCCTTCATAATAAATTCTCTACCTCTCAAAAGTCCGAAACGAGGACGAACTTCATCTCTGAATTTCGATTGAATTTGGTAAAGATTTGTCGGTAATTGTTTATAAGATTTGATAATATCACGAGCAACCGAAGTGATAATTTCTTCGTGTGTCGGTCCTAAGCACATTTCTCTGTTGTGTCTGTCACGAAGTCGCATAAGTTCTTTTCCGTAAGCTTCCCAACGTCCAGATTCAATCCACAACTCTTTTGGTTGAACAAACGGCATCAAAAGTTCTTGAGCACCTGCTTTATCCATTTCATCTCTTATGATATTTTCAACTTTTTTCAAGACCTTCCACATCAAGGGCAAAAATGTATAAACACCTGATGTAAGTTTCTTTATATATCCCGCTCTTGCAAGCATTTTGTGCGAAATAACCTCAGCATCAGAAGGGAATTCTCTCAAGGTTTGCACAAATAATTTTGACATTTTCATTTTTCATAATCCTCATTTTCTTATTTAATGTCTTTATGTTAGCACAAACAGTTTTTGTATGTTAGTTTGATATGAAGGTTGTTAAGTATTATTTAATGTGACTGAGTTCGTGTTTTGCTTTTGTTAGCGGTACAGAAAGGGTTTTGAAATTTCTGATTGCATGTTCCAAGTATTCTTTAGCGTTCTTGTTCTCCCCGTTTTTGAAATATGCAAGGTAGGTTAAATAGTCCAAATCTCCGTTTTCTTCGCATTGTGAAACCGCATTAGCACCGATGGCTGCCGCCTCTTCAAAGTTCTGTTCTTTTAATAATATTTTGATTAAGATTTTGTACGCATCAAGGTCGTACGGATTCAATTCGATTGTCTTTTGCAGATTTTCGATTGCTCCTTCGATGTTGCCAGTTTCATTATCAATCACCGCAAGGTTAAAATATGCCCAACTGTAGTCCGGCGAGAGCTCTAAAACCTTGTTAAATTTTTCTCTTGCCGAGTCTAAATCTCCAAGTTCTTTAAAGATATTTCCGATGTAAAAATGTGCGTAAATATCCTCATCGTTTAAATCTATTGTGGTTTGGAAATTCTCCATAGCCTTGATATAATCTTTTGTTTTGAAATAAATTAAACCTAAATTGAAATATGAGTTTGAATCCTCGTTATCGTCTTTCAATATTTTTTCAAAGCACTCAATAGCCTTGTCATATTCTTTCAATTCAATATAAACAAGTCCGAGATTGTAGGTGGAATCCATTGAGTCGGGTGAAATTTCAAGTGATTTCAGGTAGGCTTCTTTTGCATTAGCAAATTTTTTTAATTTTTCGTAAACAATTCCCAAATTGTAAAAAATTCCGTCATCATTGCTGAAGTTTTTAGATAAATAAAGCAAATGCCCTAGTGCTTCTTCGTTAAATCCCGAATCCATAAGAAGAACAGCCAATTTTCTTCTTGCTTGAAAATTTGAGCTGTCCTCTTTGATTATATTTTGTAATTCTTCTATTTTATCAAGTTTTGACATCGTTTTTATTATATAACCGGAACATCAATAGGGTCAACTAAGATGACGTTCAAGATTTCGTCTTTTGCTATATTAACGTGTTTACCTTTTTTTATCATATCCGCAATGCTTCCGTAAATAAAGTAGCCGGCCGTACCGATTGCACCGCCAAAGGCACTGACAGGAACTGTTACATATTTCCAACCGCTGTCATCTACGATATCTTCGCCCCATTCAATGCTGTTTTTTGTGATTTCTGCAGATTTTGCACAAGTTTGTCTCCAAGCATCGCCATAGCCTCTTGTTGTTGTAATTCCTCCATCATAAGTCATATCGGTTCTGCCTACAACATTTAGAGACAACGGTAGTTGGCGACCGTTCGGGGTTACAACGTGGTCAAAGTTAATGTACAAAATTGCACCTTTTGACATTCTTTTAGGTTGTTGAATTGAAGTTATATCCCCTCTAATGATTGACCCCGCAGGTAAAATTACGTCATTAGCATCGTCTTCCGTTGTTTGGTCAGTTAAAAGCATTGCGGAAAAACTGTTGCCTGTAGTGTTTATTGAAGTGTTAATTCCGTTCAACATTTTTAACTGCAAATTTGTCCCGGCAGGCATTCTTTTTGTTTTTGCGTTACCGTTAAAAGGTGCGGCAAGTGTGATTTGTGTTGTTATTAACATTGCAAGTATAAAAGCTATAATTTTTGATTTCATGTGTACAATCCCTCTCTTTTCTTTTTTGAGTATTTTATCATATTTTTTCGACTTTGTTAATACTTTTTATATTTTTTCTTAATAAACTTTCAGCAAATGTCATCTTCTTATTTTGAGCAAAAAAATAGCCTCAAAATGAGGCTAAGTTAAATTAAGAATAGCTGGAAGTATGAAAAAGATTATTTATATTATGGTAAAAATAAAACTTAATTAAATTGTCTGAGTATGCAGTATTGCAAATAGGCTGTTTGGGTAATAAATTGTGAATTTTTGTATCTTGATTGAAAAAAATTTTGAGTTATTGTACTATAACTGTATTCATTGACAGGGTAGTGTATTAATTAATATAAGAAAGGAATATATATGGAAATTTTAGATAGCGCGGATATTGGTGTGTTCGGCGGTTCCGGCTTTTATAGCTTTTTAGAAAACATTGAAGAATTTGAAGTTGAAACGCCTTACGGAAAGACAAGTGACAGCGTTTTTATCGGTAAAATCGGTAAGCACAGAGTAGCATTTATGCCAAGACATGGTCGCAAACATTCTATTCCGCCTCATCTTGTAAATTTCAGAGCAAATGTTTGGGCAATGAAACATTTGGGCTGTAAAAGAGTTATTTCACCATGTGCTGCGGGAAGTTTGCAAAAAGAAGTTAAACCGGGTGATTTTGTAATTTGTGACCAATTTGTTGATTGGACTGATGGCAGAAAAACCACCTTCTATGAAGGTCCTGTAGTTCAACATCCGTCACCTGCAGATACTTATTGTCCGGAATTGAGAGAACTTGCAATTAAAACAGCTAAAGATTTAGGAATTACCGTTCATGAAGAAGGTACCGTTGTTGTTATTAATGGTCCAAGATTTTCAACAAAGGCGGAATCTGCGTTCTTTACAAGACAAGGTTGGCAGGTAATCAATATGACGGCTTTCCCTGAAGCGTATTTGGTTAAAGAATTGAATATGTGTCCGTTGAATATTTCTCTAATTACAGACTATGATGCAGGTTTGGTCGGTGATGTTCCGCCGGTATCGCATGAAGCGGTTATTCAAGTATTTAATAACAATCTTTCTAAATTGAAATCTTTGTTATTTACAATGATAGAGAATATTCCTTCTGAAACTAATCATTGTGAGTGTGAAAATTCGGTAACATTGGATTTATAATTTTGAAAAAGTCATATTTTATCGCAGATTTTATATTATTTTTAAGCAGAGTAATTAACCTATATATGTACTATGTAGGTTTTGCCTGCTTGTTGTCTTGGGTTCCGAATATTAACCCTGATTATCCGTTGTTCCATTTTATTTTTGTTTCAACGGGATTTTATTTGTTACCGCAAATTTTTGGGTTTGTATTTGCACCGTTGCTTGTGATGACCGTGTGCGTTTTGATTTCACAGGGGTTGATTAAACTTTATTTGAAGTTAACAAAGGACAAAAGACCCGAGATAATTATAATGTCGCCTGAAGACTTTTTTAAAAAGTTGGAGCAGGAAAATCTGAAGAAAAACGAAGAAAAAACTGATAAGGAAGAAAATAATGATAGCAATTAAAATACTTGAAGCGATAGCAAATTGCTTTTATGTCTTTTTGTTACTCATCTTTGTAAGATGTTTGTTGACGTGGTTCCCGTTTGTTAATTGGGAAAATCCGATTATAAAAATTTTACGTCTTGCAACGGACGGGTATTTGAACTGGTTTAGAAAATTTATTCCGCCGCTTGGTCAATTTGACTTGTCGCCAATGGTTGCAGGCTTTGCGTTGATTATATTGCGTAATGTGACTTTGTATTTGGCGATATTTATAATGAGTATGTTAGGATTTCTTAGGTAGTCGGTTATGAAGATTGTAATTTATGGGGCAACGGAAATTGGTTGTTTGCTCGCTACGGAATTTTTTGAAGACCATGATATAACGGTCATTGATAAAGAAGAAAACCGTACGGAAGATTTTGACAGACTTGATATCAGTTTTATACAGGGCAGTGCTGCTGATATAAATGTTCTAAAGGCGGCGGATATTGTTAATGCTGATGTTTTTATTGCCTGTACGGGGTATGATGAACGAAATATTGTGGCATGTTTGACCGTTAAAAAAGTCAGCGGGATTAAAACGATTTGTTTCGTATCAAAATCCGAGTATCAGGACGTTTTGGCATTGAATAACAATACTGATTATCTGAATGATTTTTATATTGATTACGTTATTTGGCCGGAAGAACTCCTTACGCAAGAACTTTTCAGAATTGTTACTGTTGCTCACGCACTTGATGTTGAAAACTTTGCTGACGGTAAAGCAAGATTGCTTGAATATAAAGTTAAACCCGAGTCTTTGATTGTCGGAAAAATGGTGAAAGATTGCGGATTTACGAAAGATACGATTATTGTCGGAATTAAACGTGGAAGTTTGTTATTTATTCCAAACGGTTTAACCGAAATTAACGCGGATGATAAATTGATTTTTATGGGAACTGCTCACTCGTTAGATATTTTGGCGGGTACGTTTTTCCACGAAAAAGAACAGGTTAAGACTGCTGCAATTATTGGGGGCGGAAATGTTGGGTATATGCTTGCTAAAAGTCTGGAGGATTTGAAGATTAAAACGAAAATCATCGAGAAAAATTATGACCGTTGTGAGTTTTTAGCTCAAGAATTGACTAAAACCCTTGTTATTAACGGTGACGGAACAAATTTGAAACTTCTTGATGAAGAAGAAATAGGTGAGTCTGATGTCGTAATTTCGGTTACAAATAACGATGAGCGAAATTTATTATGTTCGTTGCTGGTTAAACAACTCGGTGTAAAACGTGTAATTTCTCGGGTGTCAAAGGTTTTGAATATTCCGCTGTTTGAAAAAGTCGGAATTGATATTGCGGTGTCTTCAAAAACTTCTGCAATCAACGAGTACAGCACTGAATATAAGTTTATAAAAGGCACACCTGATGATGTATCAAAACTCGCTGCTGAA
>SFZC01000080.1 GCA_004558955.1 bacterium
CTCATATAATTTTCCATTTCGGATAAAGAAATAGCTTGTCGTTTAAAAGTTTCTACGAGGACTGTTCAAACTCACATTGCGGGAATTATTGCAACACTGAATGCGAGGAACAGGACAAATGCCGTAGTTATATATTTATATTCAAATCCGAAATGGAAAATTATATGAGGTTAAAATGGTTAAAAGAATTGTATTTCACTGGAGTGCCGGCAGGTATTACCCGACAGAATTTGAGAAAAAGTTTTATCATTTTTTGATTGATGCGGAAGGTAATGTTTATAACGGATATTTCAAACCGGAAGATAATAACTTGTGTGTTTCAGGGAAATATGCCGCACATACGGGTGGTGGAAATACCGGCTCTATCGGTATTTGTTACTGTGGAATGTACGGTTACAAGTCCCCGAATTTTTGTGGGAATTTTCCGATAACGTCCGTGCAATTTGAAGCCGGTTTGGCATTTTGTGCAAAATTATGTAAAAAATACAACATAAACGTGTCTGAAAATACTGTATTTACGCATTACGAATTTGGTCAAAAAAATCCTAAGACTTCAAGTTTTGGCAAAATTGATATAACTTATATCCCTTCCTATTCGTGGGTTGGCAAAAATGAGGTCGGTGGTTTTATTCGTTCAAAAGTTCGTTGGTATTTAGCAAAGAAATAAAAGAGGTATTTTATGGAAGTAAATTATTTTGATTTGTCGGGTGGTATAAATCAGGCGACTACAAAATCTGAAATGGGGTTAAATCCTAAAAAGGTTTATTGGTCTGATTCTAAAAATGTGGAAATTTTTGCAAATAAAGGAATTAAAAAACAAAAAGGTAACGCAATAATATTAAATCTTCCTGAACAAGAAAAAATAATCGGTATGACAGAATTGGAGTCCGATAGCAAATTTAAACTTGTAATTGTTACTGAAAGCGGAAAAATCTATATTTATTCTGAGATTGACGGCAGTTTGAATTTATTATCAAAAACTCTCACGGGAACAAAAGTTATTTTTGCTCAATTTTTGCGTGGAATGCTTGTTGCAACGAACAAAGATTCTCTTTTTTATATCAAAGATAATTCAAATTATGACATTGTCGAATGCGAACTAAAGAACAAATCGGGCGAAGTTTTATATCCGGATTGTTTAACGATTTACAAGGGTAGAGTTTGGTGTAGCAAGGAGTCAACGATTTATTATTCGGCATTAGGTTCATATACGGATTTTACGACAAAAGATGATGCCGGATATATCAGTGACTTCCATACTGATACTTCTGATATTATAACGATGCACACCTATAAGGATTATCTTGCGATTTATAAAAAAGACCGTGTTTATCTTTTGTCGGGAACTTCCCCTGCTGATTTTTCAGTTGCGTTATTTGCTGATAAAGGAACTTTTGCTTTGCATTCGATAGTTAATGTGGATAATAAGCAATTTTTCTTGAGTAACGGAATTTTTGCTCTTGAACAGGTTGGGGAATTAAATCAAATCAGGTTAGGGTCTGAAATCTCCGAAAATATTAAAGACGAATTTACAAAATTCGATACCGCAAGAATAGCGGAAACACAAGTTGTTCATTATCCCGACAAAAATCAAATATGGTTTTTGTTTCCGTATTTGGATGATGATTATTATCATACGATTTGGATTTATGATTACGTTAATCACGCTTGGTATAAACGAATCGTTCCTCAGGATTTAACAAAAATTACCCTGTTTCATTCAAAACTTATCAGTGCGGATTCTGTCGGGAATATTTATCAAGAAGATTACGGAACGACTTTCAACGGAAAAGGTATAGATTTTATGTGGAAATCACCGTTTTTCTCGCTGGGAAATGTTTTGAAGCGAAAAACCGTTGAAGATTTTTATTTTTTACTTGATGACAAATTTGATAACAGGTTCAATTTTTCTGTTTATAAAGATTTTGATAGCGAGTATAAAGAATTTTCGGAATTTATTTATTCAAAACAAGTCAAATATTTTCTTTGGGCTGATGAAATTTCGCCTGAAACTCCTACTTATTGTTGGAATGACGGTGAAAGGGACACTCCAGTATGGGCAATCAGTTCAAATTCTATGGAGCGTGCGGAAATTACCGACAGTAATTATTCCGTTCAAATCTGCGTGGAAGGCGAAGACCTTGCGGATAATTGTGCGATTATCGGTTTGCAATTCAAAGAAATATATTCTGAGGATTAAAAATTCACCACTCAAATATAACAGTCAGTACAAAACACGAAAGGAAAAACAAAATGGCAGAAACAACTCAATCAACAACTTCAAACTCTTCTTATTCAGCATTTATTCCTGAATTATGGAGCCAAAAATTAAACAACATGTTAGAGAAAAACTGTGTAATGCTACAATGCGTGAACAGAAATTGGGAAGGCGAAATCAAAAATCAGGGCGATACGGTAAAAATCATCACTCCTGCAAAGGTTTCGGTATCAACTTTGACGGATGATAATATCTCATATTCTTCACTTGCTCCGACTTCTATGGATTTGAAAATTGACCAAAAGAAATTCTTTGCTTTCAAAATTGATGATGTTTCAGCGGTACAAAGTAACACTGATATTATGGAAGCACATTTAAGTAATGCGAAAAAAGCGATTGAAGAAGTGCAAGATTCATATTTGCTCGGTTTACACACTGATGTTCCGACCGCAAATATTGTGGGGTCTGAAGAAAGTCCGATTACTTTGTCAAAAACCACAATTTATGAAAACTTTGTAAATCTTGCGTTAGCCTTGAAAAACTCCGATGCGGTACATTCCGGTGTAAGACCTTGGGTGGTAATCAATCCTACTATTGAGTCTTATTTGTTGCAAAGTTCTGAATTTATTTCTGCATACAACGTGGCTGATGAAACCTTGCGAGAAGGTTCAATCGGCAGAATTGCAGGCATGGACGTATTAGTTAGTACAAATTTAACCGATGTGGATAGCAAATATTATGTACTTGCAGGTACAAACGAATCCATTACCTTTGCTTCTCAACTTTCTAAAATCGAAAGTTTGAGAGATAAAGACAGTTTCTCTGATTTGGTCAGAGGTTTGTATTTGTACGGAGCAAAAACCGTTCAGCCGAAAGCTTTGGCTAAAATGGTTGTCGCTGCATAACTATCGGGAGAGAAAAATGTTTTTTAAGAATATAAAATGTCAGGTTAAAGAAATTGCAAAAAATGCGGTATTTTTAGCGGAAAAAGAACTCGGAAACGGCAAAGGTAAAGAGAAAAAAGAACTTGCCATAAAATATGTGGTTAATAATCTTCCGTTTTCGGAGTTTGTAAAACCTTTTGTGGCAATGTTATTGTCAAAGTTTATTGATGATGTCATTGAGGTTTCCGTTACTTATATGCAATCTATGCAAGAGTCAAAGGGAGAAAATTATAATGATAAATCAACAACCTAATAACAATATTTCATCACTTGCCTTGAGTTCACAGAACGCTTTACAAGGTTACAACGATGTTTTCTACCAACTGGAGCAGGCAATAGGGGCAGATGCCCAAAATGTAAATTTACTTATGCAAAAAGGGATTATAACACAACCGCAAGGACAATATCTGTTATCTCAATTAACCAACAAAGCTCAGCAAATTAACATGTATAAGAATTTACAAAATCAACACCAAAAACAAGTTGCCGCTGCTCCTGTTCAAAGTCTTCAAACTCCTCAACAACCCGAAAATCCTATGGAGATGTTTGACAAAGAACGTCCGGGATTTTTTGAGGAAGAAGGCAGAGGAGATGTTAGAGATTACCTTAAAGGGTGCGAAATGGACAAAGATGAAATTCTGCGAATAGCTTCTTTGGTGGAAGGGTTAGAAAATTCCGCCGTTGAGAAATATTTGAAGAAATCTGCTCACGACAAATCATTGAATGACGAGAACGAACTTGCTAAGAGAAAACTTACGGCCTATGCCCAAAATTCTTCTGCAAACAGCAAGAACAACAGGATTTTTACTCGTGAGGAGATAGGCAAGATGAGTGGTGAAGAATTTGCAAAGAATGAAAAAATAATCATGGATCAGGTTAAGCAAGGATTGATTAAATAATACAAAACTTTGCAGGTTCTGAGTAAGGTCTGGGCAGAAGTTTTCTGCTCAGGCTTTTTAAAAAGAAAAGGAGAAGAAATGAATTTTTTAGAAATAATTAATAAATGTTTGTCCGAATTAAACAGTCGGCAAGTTAATGATTTTTCGGAATTAACCAAAAATGAGCATAAACGATTATTGTCGGCGGTTAATTTGGTAAATAAAGAGCTTTGCAATATCGAAAATTGGAGTTTTCTGTTGAAACGAACCACTGTGCAATTACCTTCAAATACAACGGAAATCGAAAATCCCGTGAACGGTAAGATTTTGCATATTTTTATAGACGGTGGTGAATATTTGTTTACCGAGAATTTGCTACCGTTTCTAGAAGGCAGGCATACCGAAATTAAACGTTATTCAATCTTGGGGAATGCGTTGCTTTTTCCGAAGTTTGAGGAAGAGAAAACCTTAGATATAGTTTATTATTCGGCAAATTGTGCGGTAGATTTTGAGCAAAACGAAAAAGAAAATCTCGAAAAAACTGACGATAAATCGCTTATTCCCATGCCGTTTGCGGAACAATTATTGGTTTACGGGGCATGTTTGAGAGTAAAAGCAAATCCGCAGTATTTCAAATTTTCATATTGGCTCAGTATGTATAAAGAGGCTTTGCTAAACCTGAAATCAAAGGCATTACTTACTGTTCAGGGTACACCGACAATAAATCTTTCAAGGAATTAAAAAGGGCAAAAAAAACAGGAAGTCCTTTTCATTTCCCCCTGTTAAGATTTACACTAGCCGAAATATAAATAGCATGTATATTATACAAATTTTTTAGTAAAAATACAAATTATGATAAGAAATGTAACAGAATGGAACAACTTACACAACAACAAAAACGCTTTGTGAACGAATATATACGAACTCTTGACGGTGAAGCCGCAGCGAAAAATGCGGGATACAAGGCTAAAAATCTCAAAAGTTTTGCTCAAGAATTGCTTACTCGTCCTTATATCGTGAAGGAAATAAATACTCAACTTCGCACTCAGATCTCTGCGTTGAATGTTCAACGTGGCTATGTGGTCAAAAAACTTCTTCAAATTGCCGAATTTTCACTTGAGGAAGAAGATATTTTGGATAAAGACGGTAATTATACCGGCAAACGCAAATTGAGAGATTCTTCCGCAGGTTTGAAGGCACTTGACGGTTTGTGCAAATATTTAGGCTTTTCAAGCTCAACTCAGGAAAATGAAGGCGGGCATGAGTTCAAAATTATTACAATCGCAAATTTAGATGATGAAAAAATTTAAGGAAAATTTTATGAAAACAAATAATGAAATCGAAAAAATATTATTAAATGACGAGAAGTATGAGAAACTCGTCAGTTCAAAAATTGAAAAAGATTTTGAAAACGTATTGAATGAAAAAACTTCTCAAAAACCTGAAATTATAACAGAAATTTCGGAAGTTCCGCAAGGATTATTATTTTCAAAAAGTTCAACTTTTGAAGTTATAAATAAGACAAATAAAACGAAATCTTTTATCAACGGATTGCAGGCTGAAGGCTTTTTGGGTGCGAACGATTTTGAACGTTCAAAATTATTAAAAGGCGAAACTAATGCATTTGTCAGAGATAATATTTTTGTTAAATTTGTCAAATGTAAGATTAAGTAATTATGTGTAAATTTATAAGAATAAAATCTTACAAAGCTTTACAAAACAATGAAAAATATTCAAAATATATTGAAAAAATAAATGAACTTTATCAAAAATATTCCCAATTTTTGTTTGATGATTTCTTTGTAACTTTTTCAAACGAAAGTGAAAATTTCATCACGATTTTTGTCCCGTATTTTTGGATAATTACGGATAGAAATGATAATTTTGCGGGATTTGTTTTTCTTGACGATTTTGTTGGAAACGGAAACAAATTTTTTAGTGCGGAAGTTTCTGTTTGTTTTGAGAAAAAATATTGGGGCAGTTTTGTCAGATATTGTTCAAAAATTTTTTTCAAAATGTGTTTTGACGTTTTCGGTTTTTACAAAATTAAGGCTCAATTTTATCCGCAAAACAGATTTGCTCAAAGGCTCATCACGGATTGCGGATTTGAATATGAAGTTACCTTGCCGAAAGAAACCTTGAGGCAGGGACAAATACAGAATATTGTTGTTTGTTCGCTATATCGAAAATATTACTACAACTAATGAGGTATTTTATGAAACAAGAAAATTTTAAATTAAACGAAGCATATTTACTCGGACTTGTTGCTCAAAAATATGATACTTTTGAGGAATCCAGAAGTTCTCAATTATCAGATAACAGGCTAATTAAATATGCGATTTATAATTCAACTATTCCAAAAGTCAACGCTTGGGATTGCAAAGTTCAACTTCCTGATATCTATGAACTTGCTCAAACATTGAAATCTCATATCGTTCAAAATTTATATTCTCATCCTGACGGAATGTTTGATGTTGAGGGAACGGATATTTCTACTCAAAAATACGCAAACAGGCAAAAAGCAATGCTTGTTAATACTTTTGAAGGTATGAAAATTGAAAATGTAATGGAACAAATTATTGATTCTGTTGTGGAAACCGGTGAAGCAACTTTGTTTGTCGGTTGGGAAACTAAGGTTAAAAAAGTTCGCAGACGACTTACTGCAAAAGAACAGGAATTTGCAAATTTTGAAGAGAATTTTATTGTTGAGGACAAAGTTATTTATGACAACGCAAAGGTTAAGTTCATAAATTATGAAGACTTTGTCTTTGACAATTCGACTAATGATTGGGATTCGTGTGCAAAGATTTATCGAACTTATTTGACGATAGAGGAACTTGTAACAAATCTTGCAAACAATTTATTAACACAAGAAAAAACAGAACTTTTGAAAGGAGTGGTGGCAAAAAGAAGTCGAAAAGATTTGAAATCTTCCGAATATAATAACAAATTGGAAATTTTGGAATATTGGGGGGATATAGAGTTGCCGAACGGCGAAATTTTAAAAAATAAACTTCTTGTTGTTGCGGGACGTAGCGTGGTTATCAGATTTGAGGATAATCCGTTTATTACAAATCCTTTTATTCACGCAAATATTATCGAATGTCCGACAACGGGTCGAGGAATTTCTCCGTTGCGAGTTGCTTTGATTTTGAATAATATTTCTTCAACAATTTTGAATAAGCAACTTGATGCTTTGGCGTTGATGATGAACCCGCCTTATCTTGCTCCAAAAGGCTGTTTTAGAGGGGAGCAGGTTATCAAACCGGGCAAAATTATCGAATATGATTCTTCACTTATGACAACTCCGCCTATGGCAATATCTTTTGATAAGGCTATGCAGGGTTGGGAATTTTTGAATTATTTTAAATCGACACTTGAAAGTGCTACGGGTATTTTCAAAAATATGTCAGGAAATATCCAAACCTCTGAACGCACGGCAACAGAAATTAATTATTCTGTAAATGGGCAAGAAGCACGTTTGAATATGATTTTGGAAGCAATCAATCGTAAAATAATTGTTCCAATGGTTGAAAAGACCGCAGAAATTATTTCTAATTTCAAACTCGGTAATGAAGTTATTTTAATTAAAGAAAAAGGGTCGGAACAATTTATTGAAATTGATGATAAAATCAGAAATTCTAATTATGTTTACCGATACGGTGACAGAAAAGCCTCATTTGAGCGAAAATCTAAACTAAAGGAATTGTTCAATGTTATTCAATCGTTTGCCAAAATTGATGTTGTTGCAAAACAAATAAACTGGCTGGAATGTTTTAAATTTGTCATTGAACAGTATGGTGTTGAGAACGCTAATAATTTTTTGACGTCTGATATTCAGGAAGAGCAAGAAAGTGTAGAAGGTTAGTAAAATTATGAAATATAAATTACTGGAAGCACAACGAAAATTTTTAGAAATTCCGCACGACTATTCTCTTGATGTTGCGGTATATTTAGGCGGGTACGGTTCCGGTAAAACTTTTGCCGGAGCCTTGCTCGGTATTCTGCTTGCCTTGAAATTTCCCGGTATTGTCGGACTTGTTGGGGCTCAAACTTATACACTTGTTCGAGATACAACGTTAAAAACTTATTTTGAACACCTTGAAAGTATGGGATTTGTGGAAAAACAAGATTTTACTTGGATTAGTGCCGAACAGAAATTGGTGTTTTTTAACGGTTCGGAAATTTTGTTCAGGCATTTTGATGAACCTCATAAATTAAAATCCTTAAATCTCGGGTTTGTTGAAATTGAAGAAATGTCTGATATTCCGTTTGAAACTTTCAAGGTTTTACTTGCAAGAATGAGGCAAAAGGTAAAGTCGAATTGGAAGAATTTTACTTATCGAATTTTCGGACATACAAATCCCGAAATGCAAAAAGGGTGGTTGTATAAGACTTTTTGCGAACATCCGCCGTTGAATTACCGTTTGATTTCTGCTCCGACAACTCAAAATATTTACCTGCCTGACGGTTTTTGTGATGAGTTGAAACATTTGTATGACAAAAGTTATTACGAAATGTTTGTGTTGGGCAAAACTGGCGATTATAATTCTAATTTGGTAGTTAAAGATTTTACGGATGAAAATGTTAAAGAAATAAAATACCAACCTGATATGGATTTGTACATAAGTTGTGATTTTAACGTTGACCCGATGGCTTGGGTTTTGGCACACAGAACTGAAGACAAAGTTTTTTATTTTGATGAACTTGTGCTGGAAAATACCACAACCGCTAAAACTTGTGAAGAATTTTATAGAAAGT
>SFZC01000081.1 GCA_004558955.1 bacterium
TGTAGATTTTCCGGCACCATTTGCACCAATCAGACCATAACAGTTTCCTTCTGTGAATTTGATATTTACATCTTCAAACAGGGCTTTTTTTCCAACCCGTAATGTTACATTGCTTGTACTAATCATAGTGGTTTCCTTTCCGTAAAATGAACTTGTTTTTTTCACGTAACAAAAAGAGGCTGTCTCTCCGGCCTCTTTTTGCATCCCCATTTATTTTACAGGAAAATCCTGATTTTATTTGTCAAATAGAAAACGCTTAATAACGGGAATAAAACCCACAAACAAAAACGGCAACTCACAAGACAAGTTGTCGTTTTTATTGTATTTATTTTTATAAAGCCTCAATTATAAATTTTCGGTAAAATCAACGCCGCCCGTTGCCTTATAAATATTTATAACCGCAATTTCCTGATTGATATTGTTCATAATAACATCGGCTTCTTCAAGCAATAATTTTTGATTATATTTCAAATTTTCCAATTTAGATTGAGCACCCGTTGAGTATTTTTGGTTTGCCAAATCCAATTTTGCCTGCTCCAATTCGTAACGCTCTAAACTTTTCTTATGGTTAAGATCAGAAGTTCTGTAACTCATCAAAGAATCGTTCAATTCCTGAATTGAATTCAAAATGCTTTTCTCATAGATTTGCAAAGCCTTTTCGTATTCTAATTTGCTATATTTTAATCTTGCTTTTTTCAAACCGCCCGTAAACAAATCAAGTGACGGAGCAACCCCGACATTAGACAAAAACGTATGCGGAGCAAACATTCTGCACCAATCAAAAGCATTAAACCCGACTTGACCGTAAACTTGGAACTTCGGCAAGAAATCACGGCGGGCAACTTTTACATCAATTCCAGTTTTTTCGATATAGGCTTCCGCTTTTTTGATATCAGGACGATGTTCGATAATTTCCGTTGAAATTTCACTCGGAATACTCGGGATTGTAATTGAATTATAATCACTTCTCAAAATTTTTGTATCGTATCTGTCCCCGAGCATTGAGAATAAGTCATTAGAAACTACGTCTTGACGTTCTTTTAATGAATTTAAACGTTCCGTCATCTGTGCAAGGGTTTGTTTTTCAGACAAAACTTCCGCCAGCGGACATAATCCGCTTTCATATTTTTGAACTTCTAATTTTACGATTTGCTCTTCCAAATCTTTCAACTTTTGTTGATTTTCAATGAGTTTATCTAAACCAATCAATGTATAATATTCTGTTGCAAAGTTTGAAGAAATCGAAATATACGAAGAATGTTCATCTTGTTTTGTCATTTCAATTTGTTTTTTAAAACTCTTGGTTTTCAAATAATTTTCGCCCCAAATATCAACCTCATAAGACATCGTGAGCGGTAAATTGTAATGTGCCTGATTGTAATCGGGAATTACCAAATTACCGAATTTCTCGTCACTTGCAGTAAATACACGTTGCAAATTTCCGTTAAAATAAACTTGCGGAAGTTGATTTGCAAAGGCTTGCTTCATAATTTGTTGTGATTGTTGAGATTTTATTGAAGCAATCTTCAAATCCTGATTATTTGAATACAATTTTGTTAAATTACTGTTTAAATTTTCATCATTAAACTTTTCCCACCACGTCATATTCATGTAAGAAATCCTCGTTTGCTCGGAGTTTTCTTGAGTTTTGGCATTTGCTACCGTGGTAAATGAGAGTAAACATATTAAAATAATTAATATTTTTAAAATTTCCATACTATTTTTTATTCCCTTATGTTATTATAATAACACAAAGAGAAAATCATGCACAACAAAGCTTTATTCAATCAAAAAATCGGTCCTAAACTTTCAGGAGTAGGAAACCTATCAAGAATGCTGGCAGTACAAACATTTACCGCTCACAAATTTCAAATAACACCCGAACAATTTATGGTGCTTGAGGTTTTGTATGAAAATAATGAATTGTACCAAAGGCAATTATCGGCACTAACACTAAAAGACAGACCGAATATTTCGAGAATAATCACAATTTTGGAAGGACATGGCTTTGTGACCAAAACGCCTGACGTGAACGGTAGAAAAATCTTCAAAATAAAAATTACCGAAGATGGTGTTAATATATATAAAGAAATTTTGCCCGTAATAACGCAAATTTGGACAGACTTGTTAAGTAATATCTCAGAAGAGGAATTGCTTATGTGCGAAAAAGTTTTATCCAAGATTAAACAAAATTTAGTAGCAAATGTAAATATACAAATGTAACAAGAGGTAAATTATGACCGATAAAAAAATAGCAAAAGGAAATACTCCACAATCAAACATAAACAATAACACCCCAAACAACATAAAAAAGCCTAATGACAAAAATTCAAACGGAGCACCAAAATTTCTGACTTCAAGCAAGGACAGAAAAAAGAGATTTGAAAAACTTGCAAAGGAAAAACTAAAAAAAAGACGTCCTAAATATATGAAAAAACGTGTAATTATTCCGTCTGTTGCGGCCGTATTTATGCTGTTTTTCGGGATTTACGCAGCAATTATGTCAACACATTATCAATCAACAGATGATGCGTTTATAGAAGGCAGAATAATCTCTATCGCCCCAAGGGTTTCAGGACCTGTCACAAAATTATTGATTGATGATAACCAACCTGTCAAAAAGGGGGATTTATTGTTAGAAATAGACCCAAACGATTATAGAGTGGCTCTTGACCAAGCAGAAGCAAAATTAGCGGAAGCGGAAGCAAAATTAAAAATTACAGACCACGATATTACAAAAACAGAATCTAATGTAAGTCAAGCCGTTGACGACACTTCAAGTGCAAAATCAAAACTAGACTTCGCCCAAAAGGATTATAAAAGATACAACGACATGTACAAAACAGGCGTTGTTTCAAAACAGGATTATGACAGAAGCTCAAAAGACTTAGAAGTTTCAACATCTAACTTCCAGTCCAGCAGCAACCGTGCAAACGCAATGAAATCCGAATTAAAATCAACAATCGCAAAAAGTCAAAGCGTTCAGGCTGAAATAAAAAGATTGCAAGCAGAAGTTGAGCAGGCAGAATTGAATTTAAGTTATACAAAAATTTACGCACCGGCTGACGGTTTAATATCCTCAAGAACGGTAGAACAAGGAAACTATGTGCAAATCGGACAACCTTTATTTGCGGTAGTTCCTCAACAAATGTGGATTGTCGCAAACTTTAAAGAAAACCAATTAACCAACATGCACAAAGGACAAAAGGTTACGGTTACAATCGATACTTATCCGGGGAAAAAGTTTAAAGCACACGTTGACAGTATCCAAAGAGCAACAGGGGCAAAATCAAGCTTGTTTCCACCTGAAAACGCTGTCGGCAGTTATGTAAAAATCGTTCAAAGAATCCCTGTCAAAATCATATTTGATGAAGATTATTCAAAATATAACATAGTTCCCGGCATGTCAGTTGTACCGAAGGTAAAAATCAAGTAAGTAATGTTTCAATTTGTTTATAAAATGGCAAAAACTGATACTTTTTTGGTAAAATAATAAAGGACTTGAATGGGGAAAGTATGAAAGAGCGAATATTATTATTACTGATAGTTATCGGACTTACACTTTTTATTTACATATTCCAAAGTTACACAACTTGGGGCTTGGCAATATTAGTTTGCTTAATGGCGGCATATGCACTTGCAACAAACATTGCTTACAAAATTAAACAAAGAAACGAACAGAAAAAGACTCACGAACGCAACGAAAATTACAAACCGTTCGTAAGTATTATGATTCCTTCTCACAACGAAGAAACCGTAATCGAAAATACAATTAATACGGTATTAAATTTGGATTACCCGAATTTTGAAATTATTGCGATTGATGACAGAAGCACGGATAACACAGCTCTTGTGCTAAAAAAAATGGAAGAATTACATCCGAATAAAGTCATTGCTTTTATCCGTCCGAAAGATGCCTTCCCCGGCAAATCCGCTGTATTAAACGATGCGTTAAAATTTGCAAAAGGTGAAGCCATTTTGGTTTTTGATGCCGATGCAACAATGGAACCCGATTTTTTAACGAATTTGGTTTATGAACTAGAACCAAAAGATGTCGGAGCGGTTCAGGCAAGAAAAATAGTAAGAAATAAAAACATAAATTTATTGACAAAATGTCAAAATAATGAAATGACTATGGATACCCACTTCCAAGTCGGCAGGGACTCTGTAAAAGGAGCAGTTGAACTTAGAGGAAACGGGGAACTTATAAAGAGAACCGCACTCGAGGATATCGGCGGTTGGAACAATTATACAATCACTGATGACCTTGATATGTCAACAAGATTGCACATCAAAGGCTGGGATATCAGATTTTGTGCAAATACTGCAGTATATGAAGAAGGTATTATGTACATTTTCCCTTTGTACAAGCAAAGAAGAAGATGGCTGGAAGGTACAATCCGCAGATATTTGGAATACTTTTGGGATATTTTAACCTCAAAAAAAATGTCTATGCGTGTAAGAGTTGACATGATTGCATATATTTCGGAATTTATAATGCCTGCGTGGTTCATTATCGAAATCGGAATATTGCTTTGCAAAATCGTTCTAAAAGATGCACCTCCACATATTTTGATGTCGTCCGTGATTATGGGTTGCATCATCGGGCTTGGCTTTATGATGGCTTGCAGATACAGTCTGAGAAGATACGACAATATGCCAAGAATGGAAGCATTGGTTCAATCGGTTTATACCTCGGTTTATTTGCTGATAATTTGGTTCCCGCTTGTACTGTTCATCGGAACAAAAATTTTGTTTCTTAAAAAAGACATGAATTGGGGTAAAACAGCACACGGATTGATTCAGCACGAACATGCAATCCAAAAAGCGAAAGAAAAAATAAGAAAAGCAAAAGAAGAATTGAAAAAATTATTGATAACCAGATAGAATAGGAGAAAAAAATGACAAAAACATTATCAATCGAAGATGTAAAAAATAAAATCAGAGCGGTAAAAGATTTCCCGAAAGAAGGAATTATCTTTAGAGATATCACAACAGGCTTAAGAGATGCAGAAACTCTAAAATTTATGGTGGATTATCTTTGTGACCAATACAAAGACGTAAAAGTTGACTATATCGCAGGTATCGAAAGCAGAGGTTTTATCTTCGGAATGCCAATGGCTTACAAAATGAACTGCGGATTTATTCCTGTTAGAAAACCTAACAAATTACCTGCTGAAACAATAAAAGAAGATTACGATTTGGAATACGGCTCAAACACTATCGAAATTCACGCAGATTCATTTGAAAAAGGTGCAAATGTTTTAGTAGTTGACGACTTGTTGGCAACAGGTGGAACGGCAAAAGCAGCTTGCAATTTGGTAAGAAAAGCCGGCGGAAACTTGATAGGGGCTGCCTTTTTAATCGAATTGTGCGACTTAAAAGGATTAGATAAATTGAATGATTGCGGAAAAATAGTTTCTATGCTAAAATACTAATTGAATAGTATATTGGAGAATAAAAATGAAAAAATCTGTAATTATTTTAACTCTGATTATAGGCATACTCAGCACTCAAGCATACGCTGCCACGACAACAAATACAAATAAAAAGCCTGCTCAAAAAACAACAGCAACCGTAAAAAAAGGTTCAACAGCTGTTAGAACTAATAATAATCAAGCCTACCCGACTTCAGGCAGTGACTTCCTGCTAAAATATAATATTGACGACTTGGAAGCTGCTCCTTGGTTGCATGAAGGCAAAAGAGTTTACTAAACTCTAAAATAAAATATAAAACTTATAAAAAACTCCGAAAATTAAATTCGGAGTTTTTCTTATACTTGTTTAAAATTATCAAAATTCTTCATTCAGAATTACTTTAAGAAGAAATCCGCATTAACGGTAGCATAAACTTTAATTACACCTGCTTCAATGTTTGGTGCAGAACCGGTAGCTTCAGCAGCATCCATTGTTGCCATTTTATTAGCGTAAAACATCGGACGAGGGTAACTTCTGTTTTCACTGCAAGAAGTGCTTAAATTTCTGATTCCGGTAATTGAAGAACCCGCAGCACTTGCAACCAATTCTGCTCTTGATTTTGCTTTTGCGGTTGCTTCTTTTAGCAAATTTGAACAAACCTCATCTTTATCAGACAAACTGAAATTCAAACTGTCAACGTTGGTTGCACCCATAGCCAAAGATTTATCAATCATATCTGAAATTTTGCTAATATCTTTTGTGTGAACAATTATGTTATTTGAAACCTGATATTTTTCAAAAGTTCTCTTGCCATTGCTATAAATATATTCAGGACTTGCAGAGAAATTTGAAGTTTTCAAATAATCACCGTTTGATGTATTTATAACACCTTTCAAATAAGAGTAAACCTTGTCTGAAATTTCTTTATTTTTTGCAATCGCCGTTGATAAAGAATGAGAATCTTCTGTTTTAACGGCAATAGAAACCTCTGCAGTATCAGGCGAAACTTCTTTTTCAGAAGTATAAGAAGAATTCACAGAACCTCTTTCGGATTCGGTATTAGAAACGGCATTTACCGGAACTAAAACCAACACTCCAAGAAATAATCCTAAACAAACTAAAAACAAATTTTTACCTGACATAATACCTCCATTACTTCACTTTTGATACATTATTTTCTGATTTTGACTCCTCTTTTTCAACGCTTGATGATTTTAGCGGAGCGGAGACAAATGCCTCATCTTTTTTAAGAATTACGGGCTTTTTGTTGTCATCACTTGATTTAATAAATTTGTCAGATTTTGTAATAACTTTATTCAGCATATTCATTTTTGAGCTCATTCTTGCGTTTCGCAAAATTGAATTAAGTTCTTCGTCACTCAATTCCGGAGTATTGCGAAACGATAGCGCAAACCCCTTCTTATCCACGATAAAATAAGAAATAACAAGAATTGCCCATAACAAAGTGCCTTGAAATAAAGACAAGGTCGGAAACATGTACGCTTCTACCAAATATTTATTCCACAAAGACATTCCGACATACCCCGGAAAAAGAACAAATCCGGCAAATGCACAAACACAAACGATTCCTGCCGTAATCAAGCCTTTTATACCATCAATTTGAACTATTTTCATAACTGCTACTAATCCTTTTTAATCTACTTTATCATTTCAAGAAAATCTTTTTCTGTCAATATTATAACACCTAAATTTTGAGCTTTGTCCAATTTTGAACCTGCATTTTCTCCCGCCAAAACATAAGAAGTTTTTTTAGATACGGAAGAGGACGTCTTGCCCCCGTGAGATTTGATAATTTCGGAAGCCTCATCTCGTGTCATTGTGGCTAAAGTACCCGTCAAAACAAAGGTTTTTCCTGATAGTTTATCAGTTTTTACTTTAACTTCGGCTTGCGGATTTATGCCAAGATTTATGAGTTCATCAACCAGTTTCAACCCGTCCTCACTGTGGAAAAAGTCAAAAACGGATTTTGCAATAATATCGCCAATGCCGTCAATATTGCATAAATCTTCAAAAGTTGCATTTTTTAAGGCTTCAAAAGAAGGAAAAACTCCAACTAAAATTTCAGCCGTTTCCTTACCCACATGCCTGATACCAAGAGCAGTCAAAACACGATTTAGCGGACGTTTTCGACTTTCTTGGATTGAGGAATAAATATTATTTGCAGATTTTTCTTTAACTTTGTCCCCCAGTTGTCCCCCGAAATAGTCGCAAAGGGTCAAAAACTGTCCCCCGGGGACAGAAAAAGTGTCCCTCAAAACAAAAGTCGGTGGTAATTTCTAAAACGATTAATGACTATGGCAAAGAAAAAATCAGCAAGCGTCCAAAGAGGACAAGTTAAGCTTCGCGAAAAGAAGCTTAAAGATGGAAGTTCAAGCCTGTACCTTGACATCAATGTTGGTGGCAAGCGTCATAAGGAATATCTGAAGCTTTATCAGGTAGTCCCTACTACAGCGCAGGAAAGAGAACAAAACCGTCAGGCTCTTGCAGCAGCCAATGCCATGAGAGCAAGACGTGAATTAGAAATCATCAATGGCAAATTCGACATCACACAACCTAAACAAGGCGGTGTTCGTTTCCTTGATTACTATCGTCAGATGTGTGAAGACCGTTTGAAGACTCCAGACTCAAATGGCAATTGGGGAAACTGGCATAGCTGTTTGAAGCATCTGGAAGTTTACTGTGATGAAGCAACTACCTTTGATGATATTGATGCCGAGTGGATTCAGGGATTTAAGGATTATCTGAATACAGCAGAGAAAGATGCTCAGAAGAAAACTGACCCAAAGGTTTCTTACGTATTTGTTGGTTTGTCACAGAACTCTAAGGTATCGTACTTCAATAAACTACGTGCATGTCTTAATCAGGCATTTGAAGAACATATTATCGACAAGAATCCAATCAGAGGTGTCGAAGGATTTAAGCAGGAAGAGGTTGCCCGTGAATACCTGACCCTCGATGAAGTTAAGAAGATGGCTGCAACTCCATGTAACTATCCCATTCTAAAAGCGACATTTCTGTTCTCTTGTCTGACTGGACTCCGTAAGAGCGACATCGAGAAATTGACATGGGGTGAAGTCCAGAAATTTGGAAAATATACTCGTATTGTTTTCAAACAGAAGAAAACAGGTGGTCAGGAATACCTCGATATTTCAGACCAGGCAGCAGCCTATTTAGGAACCCGTCGCAATGATGTTGACCGAGTGTTTGAGGGTTTCACCTATGGTGCATGGACTTCACTCGAATTAAAACGATGGGCACTTGCAGCAGGTATCTCTAAGAACCTAACTTTCCACTGTGCTCGTCACACATTCGCTGTAATGATGCTCGACCTCGGAGCCGACATCTATACAGTCTCT
>SFZC01000012.1 GCA_004558955.1 bacterium
GTTACAAATAATCATTTCATGTGTTCTTTTACAGTGAATGTAACAAAAACTTTGCATCAGGTTTAAAATTAGCAAAATATATTTTTAGGGGCATTAATATTATGTGGAGAAATTTATATTTTAAAAATTTACACAGGAGAAAACTATAAAATGAAAATTAACAGAATAATTCCAAGTATAATGATTATGGCATCAGGTTTAGCAGGTTGTGGAGAGCATGCTCCACGCAAAGTTCAAACGACCCTGAACTCTCTAATGGCAAACAAACCCGTAAAAGAATTTATTGCTATCAAAGCAGGTTGGAGAGAAGGTTGGGCAAAAGATGCAGATGCACAACATTCACTTGATTCGGTTGCTTTTAGAAGAATACTTCCTACAACTTTTAACAATGATAGTGCTGTAATCGCAGAATTTAACAAAGTAGCAGCTCAAACAAGATTGAAAAATGTAAGCAGTTATGACAAAGCCTATGAGGAACTGGATAAAAAAATCATCGAACAAGGGATTACAACAGCAAAACACGAAAGTAATTTAGCAGAATACAGAGGATTAAAAATAACTCATTCTTCTTGGCCCGGTTCTACAACCTCGCCAAACAACCGTGAAATTCTAAAACTCAGACAGTTCAAATTAGACAGTTTGGCTTTTAAAAACTTCTTTGATAAGAATTTCAAAATAACTCATACTGATTTTGAAAAAACGGCTTCTGACATAAAACCGAGAGAAATTTGGTAGATTAAAAATCAAAAATTAATTCTTCGGTTGAATCAAGGTAATTTACATCATTACCTTCAATTTGATTTTTCTTGTCAGGCGTAATTAAATGGTCAAGAGCATTAGGCATAAATTTTGGCATTTCAGTATCGTCCAATTTCTTGTTACCGTTCACGGTAAAGGTTCTGACTTCACGAGGGAAAAATCTCAAATGCACATTTTGACTGATGCTCGGGGCAACAAAATTTCTAAAATATTGTCTGATTTTTTCTAAATGAGAGGTTGCCTGTGCCTGATTTAGTGCCAAGAAATATCCGTTCGAATCAGAAACGGTCTTGCTGAATTTTCCGCTCCACATAACAGTTGAATTGACGGTATCAACCAAAACTGCCGTAGTTGTCAAATCAAACGGATAAGTAATCTTAAAAGCACTGGAAATTTCCAAAACTTCCCACAAATTTCGGCGAGTTTCAGCTCTATCTGTGATTGCGTAACAAGAAATTAAAATTACAGATTTAACATTAAAAGCTTCCGACAAATCCTTCAACACAACATAATCTATGCGTTCGGTTTGCTCAAAGTTTTTAAGCATGCCTTCGGTTTCGGTTTTCAAATTCGGATTAGCAGCCAATTTTGCACGAACATCTGCCAATTTTATAACATTTATATTTTTAGTTTCATTAAGTTGATTTATAACGTAATTTGCGGCAACCTCAGACGGTTCGGGAAAGCAAAAATAGTTTTCGCAAACACTTGAAACCTCAGTAGGTAAGACCAATACGTCGAATTGTACCGCTTTTACTCCGCTTTGAGAAAAAATACAAATAACCAACAATAATAAAATTTTAAATAATAAATTTTTCATAACAAAATTATAGCATAATCAACCACAATGTGATATAATGTAACGTATGGAGAGAAGGTTAGTAAAAATTCAAGGCTTTGAAGTTGATTCGTTCACACAGGACGAAGCTTTGGATTATATAGAAAATACACACGGACAAGTCGTAACGATAAACCCTGAAATGATTACATCAGCACTTAAAAACGAAGAGTTTGCAAAGATTATAAACAGTGCGGATTTGGTAATTCCCGACAGCGTTGGGGTGGAGTTGGGTTTGAAAATTCTTGGCGAAAAAGTTAGAAGAATACCCGGAATTGAGTTTGGCAAAAACTTATTAAAAAGAAGTGCAGCCTCAGGAAAACGAGTTGCTCTTGTCGGAGCAAAACCTGAGGTTATTGAACTTGCCACAACAAAATTGAAAAACGAAATCAAAAATCTTAACATTGTTTACACTCATGACGGATATTTCAAAGATGATGTAACAGTACTTAACGAAATTACAAATTCACAACCTGATTTGGTTTTGGCGGCATTAGGTTCACCTAAACAGGAATTTTTCATTTCAGAACTTAAAAAGAATTTGCCAAACGCTATTATGGTAGGTCTTGGCGGAAGTTTTGATGTTTGGGCTGGAGTTGTTGAGAGAGCACCCGAAATTTATCAAAGATTAGGGCTAGAATGGTTGTATAGAACGGTTATGCAGCCTGAACGATTTAAAAGAATATTTCCAACGTTGCCGTTGTTCGTACTAAGAGTTTTAAAAGAAAGGTTATTGGGAAAATGACACTTACAGATAACGAAATTAAAGAAATTAAAAAACTTTGCTTAGAAAACAGAAAAAACATTTTGACAATGGTTTATACCGCAAAATCAGGTCACATTGGCGGTTCGCTATCGTCTTGCGAAATAATGACCGTGTTATTTAACAAATGTATGAAAAATGCTCCCAACGGTGTAAATTCACCTGAATACGAAACTCGTGACAGATTTGTTTTATCAAAAGGTCATGTTTCTCCGATTTATTATTCTGTTTTGGCAAATCTCGGATTTTTCCCGAAAAAAGAACTTAAATCTTTTAGAGCGTTAGGAACAAGGCTTCAAGGTCACCCGTCTTTGTGGTGTCCCGGAGTAGAAGTAGCAACAGGTTCGCTAGGACAAGGTTTGTCAATGGCATGCGGTATAGCAATGGCTTTAAAAATTGACAAAAACCCAGCTCACGTTTTTGTACTTTTAGGTGATGGAGAAATGCAAGAAGGCAATGTTTGGGAAGCCTTAATGCAAGCACCGCACAGAAATTTGGACAATTTAATCGCAATAATTGACCGAAACAGACTTCAAATTGACGGTTCTACCGAAGATATCAAACCGCTTGAGGACTTAAATGCCAAATTAAAAGCCTTTAACTGGGAGGTTTTGGAAATTGACGGACATGATATTAAACAGATTTATGAAGCAATTGAAAAGGCTAAACTAAATAACAAGCCTACCGCAATCCTTGCAAATACTATAAAAGGCAAGGGAGTAAGTTTTATGGAAAACAATGCAGGCTGGCATGGTAAAGCTCCAAACAAAGAAGAATACGAAAAGGCAATGGAAGAATTGTCAAAGTAAGGCGAACAAATGATTATTGATAAAACTGAAAATCTTGCGATGTACAGAATTGTACCCGACCATGTTGTGGATTTCGTGAAAAATTTGAAAACTGACATCAAAACAGGTCGTTATGAACTTATTGACAAAGATTTTGCAAACGTTGAAACCTACACCACGAAAGCATTGCAAGACGGAAAAATTGAAGCCCACAATAATTACATTGATATTCAGATATTATTAGAGGGCAAAGAGCGAATTTACTACACCTCAACCTCATCAGTTTCCGTTGAAACACCTTATGATGAGCAAAGAGATATTAAGTTTTATGCCGATAAAATTGATAAATTTGATTATGTAACCCTTGACGGTACAAATTTTGCGATGATTTTTCCGCATGAAGCACATGCTCCGCAAGTTTCCGCTAGCGATAAGCAAACAGAAGTTAAAAAAGTTGTAGTAAAAGTAAAAGTTTAGCCTACTTTTTCAATTTTTCGGGATAAATGTCCCATTTAATTTCTTCATTTCGGCGAAACCAAGTCAGTTGACGCTTTGCGTAATTTCTAGTGTTCTTTTTAAGAAGTTCCGCAGCCTCATCAAGAGAACAAAGATTATCAATATAACCCAGAATTTCACGATAACCGATAGTATTAACTAAATTTGGAATACGACCGTGTTTTTCAAGAAGTTTTTTTGTTTCTTCGACCAAACCGTTATCAATCATAATATCAACACGTTTGTCAATTCGCTCATACAAAGTCTTTCTATCAAAATTCTTACCAATCCACTCAACCTCATAAACTGCCGACCCGACACCACGAGTTTGGCTTAGCGGTTTGCCTGTCGCTTTGATAATTTCAATAGCCCGAATCATCTTCTTTCTGTCATTTTTATCAATAGTCAGAAAAGCCTCTATATCTAATCTTTTTAAAATATTTTCAAGAATTGGTGTATCAAGCCCCATCAATTCATCACGCAATTCACGATTTGCTTCAATTTCAGGCAAATCATAATTCTTCAGTAAAATATCAATATATAACCCCGTTCCGCCACAAATTATCGGCACATTACCTCGTGATAAAATTTGAGAAATAACCTCAGTTGCCTGTTTTTTATATAGCCCCGCAGAATATTCAAACTCTGGTTCAACAATATCAATCAAATGATGCGGAACTCCGTCCATTTCCTCAACCGTAGGTTTAGCCGTCCCTATATCAAAACCTTTATATACAAGCCTTGAATCAGCAGAAACGATTTCACCGTCAAGTTTTTTTGCAAGTTCAATCGAGAATGCAGTTTTTCCGCTGGCAGTTGCTCCAACGATTGCTATAACTTTGCCCTTTTTTGAATTAGTCAAAATTTCGCTCATAATATGTGAATAATAGCACAACCACATAAACAAAGAAATAGTAAGTCAAAAGCAGTGCTAAAAAGGCAAACAGGGTTGAGTGCCAAAATACCGAATTTAACGCACTTAAAAGTAAAATTATCAAAATAATGTAAAAATACAGAAATAAAACATTTCCAAAGTTTGAAAAGACCTTCTTTATCGAATTTTTCAGTGAAACAAACGCATTTTTCTTGCTATAAACAATCTCCGGAATCCAAAGAATAGAAACAAAGGAAACCAATGCCATTGAGATTTTCATTGTAAAATACCACATTTCTAAGACTTTGATTTCGTTAGGTTCTAAGTCGTTAATTATTGACAAAAATTCACGACTCGACAATGCCAAAAATTTTATGTTAAACTCGCTGAAATCAAGCACTCCGACAAATTTTGAAATAAAATAATTTACCACGAAAAATATTACCGTATAAACAAAAAGATAAAGAGCTGTTGCACTCATAACGGGCATAAACAATCTACCAACTCCTTTTGGCAACGATAAAATCAATTTTTGCAGGCTTTTGACCTTGTCTTTGTCAAAAACAAAAACTTTTTTAGAATGAGCAAGAGCCTTTTTCGCCATATAAAGCCACGAGGCAAGAAAGCCGCAAAACATTACATATAGTGTAACCGCAGCAAAAATAAGCTCCTTTAACTCATCAATGGAAAATCTTGCAAAATTGAAATACAAACTCAAAACAGACAAGAATATAACAAGCGGAACAACCAAAATAATACATTCATTTGTCTTTTTAAAAGATATTCTAAATAAATTCAGCATTCATTTATCCTATTGCACGATTTCAGCAGGTTTATCTTCAGAGTTAGCAACACATGCGGCCATTTTTTGTTTTCTCTTACGTCTTCTCATCAGATCAACGAACGCTTCAATTCTTGTAATATAGCCAGCTCTACCTGTTTGTTCGTCCAAAATCAACGGCAAAATCGGGATTTCACAATTTTCTCTCATTGCCGGGAAAATATTTTGTGACATAATCTCAGGCATGCAAGTGAACGGACTTAAGTGAATAATACCGTCAATACCACGTTGATCGGCATAAGCAACGTCAGAAACACATTCCAACGCATCACCGCCGATATCACGCATCAAATACGGTTTTGCAAGTCTATCTGCACGTTGAAGGTGAGTTTCGCCTTTTCTAAAGATTTTCGGAATTACGGCATCTTTCAAGAAACTTGTAATCGTCAAACTTCTGCGAACTTCAACGCCCATTCTGCCAAGTTCTTTTTCTATACTTTGGTTAGAAAATTCATCGTTTACAACGTAAATTTCGCCGGTAATATCAACATGCAAAACTTCACGTTTCGGATTGATGTCAACCTTTTTCATTTCTTCGGTGACAAGTTTTCTTGCTTTTCTCAAACCTAAAACGGTGTCGTAAGAATCAATAATTTTTAAAGCCTTGTTATAATGTTTTTCGGCATCACCCTGCTTAACTTCTCTTGCCCTGTAATACGAGTGCAATGTTTCCAATCTGTCAAGTTCAAATACCTTCAAAATGGCAATCAAAATCGCTCTCACAAATAACAACGGATTATTTTTACCACTTGCGGTTTTTAAGAAATTGTAAATTCCGCCAAGTCCGTCATATAATTGCATTTCCAAATATTTTGCATCATAACCCAAATCGTGGAGTGCATTTTCAATACATTTTCCGTATTCACCCAGACGACAACAACCGGGAGCCGTAATCATTGCAACATAATCAGCACCGCCTTCAATCGCTTCAATAAAATTACCCAAAATCAATTTATACGGAAGACAAATTGCTTCAGGTGCGTGCTTTGTTCCCAAAGAAAGTGCTTTTTTACTTGTATAAGGCTCTACATAAGGTTCACAGCCGATAATTCTCAATGCGGCAGCCCATGCATAACTGATTGTTCCCATGTGCGGGAAAGATATTTTTCTTTTTTTAGTAGTTTCTTTATTAGTCATTATTATATTCCCAGTCTTGTGTAATTATTCAGTAAACTTCAAGTCAGGACGTCTTGCCGCCGTAACTTCATCTATCTTTTTAACAAAAGTATTATGAGGAGCTGTCAAAACTTTGTCAGGATTTTCCGCACACTCATTTGCAATTTTAATCATAACTTTAACAAAATCGTCCAAAACTTCTTTATTTTCGGATTCTGTCGGCTCAATCATAATTGCTTCGTGTACAATCAACGGAAAATAAACCGTCGGCGGATGAGTATTCTCATCCATAAGTGCTTTGGCTATATTCAGCGTTGATACACCGTTCTCATGCTTTTGTTTTTCGCCAGTTATGACAAACTCGTGCATACAAGGTTCATCATAAGGCAATTCATAGTATTTTTTTAATTTTTCTTTCAAATAATTTGCGTTCAATACTGCATTTGTTGAGGCATCTTTAAGATTTTTTCCCATCATTAAAATATACGCATACGCCTTAACCATAACTGAAAAATTACCGCAAAAATCTTTAACACTGCCGATAGAATGTTTCAAATCGTAGTTTCTGTAATACTTTTCACCGTCAAAACAGATAACAGGAGTCGGCAAAAATTCTTTAAGTTTTTCAACAACCGCAACAGGTCCTGCTCCCGGACCACCACCACCGTGCGGAGTAGCAAAGGTTTTGTGCAAATTCAAATGAACAACATCAAAACCCATTAATTTCGGATTTGTATACCCCATAATGGCATTGAAATTCGCTCCGTCATAGTATAACAATGAACCGTTTGCGTGCATAATTTCGGAAATTTCTGAAATTTGTTCTTCAAAAATACCCAAAGTATTAGGATTTGTCATCATTATTGCCGCAACCTCGTCCGACAAAACTTCCTTCAAAGCCTCAATATCTACCTGTCCTTTTTCGTTTGACTTAATTTGAACGACCTCAAAACCACTCATCTTAGCACTTGCAGGGTTTGTACCGTGAGCTGAATCAGGAATGATAACTTTTGTACGTTTTTCACCGATTGTATCAAAATATTTTTTGATAATCATCATACCCGTCATTTCGCCGTGAGCCCCGGCAGAAGGTTGAAGAGTAATAGCATCCATTCCCGTAACAGTCAACAAGGCTTGTTGTAACTTATACATCAACTCAAGCGAACCTTGAGCCATGTTATCTTCCAAAGCAGGGTGAATATTGAACCCGTCAAGCGTTGCCAACAATTCGTTAACCTTAGGATTATACTTCATAGTACAAGAACCCAAAGGATAAAAACCTTTTTCTATACAAAAATTTGCATCTGATAATTCTTTATAGTGACGCATAACATCAAGTTCACTCAACTGAGGCAAACCGACCGTACCTTCACGCTTTAAATCAGCAGCAATAAAACTTAAATCAGGCATTTTGTCTGTCAAATTAATACCGTCATTTCCGTTTGATTTTTCAAATATTGTTTTCATTCTTTACATCATCCCCTGTTTTGCCAAGTCTTTTTTAATTCTGTCCAAGCCTGTTTGAATAATTCTTGAAATTCTCGATTGCGAAATATTATATTCATTTGCGATTTCTCTCAATTTTTTCTCTTGGAAAAATTTACATTCTATAAACTCACGCTCTCGGGGCGGTAATTTTTTAATAGCCTCTAATATTCCGTCTTTAAGTTCAAGAAATTCAATACTTTCCTCAGGGGTTTTGTCTTTTGATTTAATCTGAGTAGGAACTTCCGCATCTTGCAATTCGTCAATCGACAAAATATTTTTATAAACATCTGCTCTCAATTCAACTTCATTGGTAAGTTCATCTTCTTCCGATACGGAAGCACGATTTTTGAGCGTGTACCATTTATAACGACGTCTGACCTCATTTCGGATTGCCCATTTTATTGCGGTTGATAAGTAAGAACTGTTATAAGAATCCGGGTCGTGATTTTTAAACAAGATGTAAAGTGCATGAGTACCTATATTTACAAGTTCAGGCAACTCTATCAAGTGCGACCTTGAAAACTTCTGATACTCGACTTTTGCAATAATATCTATTAAATCTCTATATTTTTTTAGTTTAATACTATCTTCAACCGACATTATGATAACAATCCTAATAAAAATAACTTTCTTACTATAGTTATCATATCAGAAAAAAATGTATATGGGAAGGTAATGTAATTTTCCTTAACATATTGTATCTTACCCAAAAAGGAGAAATATTTATGAAGATTTTATTCTGTACTGACGGGTCAAATATAAGCCTTAATGCGATGAAAAATTTTTCGCACTGGGCAAAATGCGGAATTGTAGATATTGTTTGCGTAATAGATTGGAGTTTTTTGCCCGATTCTGCAGCGATTGAAGATTCAAATTTTGTTATGCAATGCACAAATACCGCCGATGAAATTCTTGATAATGCGGAAAGACTTTTAACAAGCCATGAAATAGTAGCAGGTGAAAAACTCAAACTTTGTGGAACCGTAATTGACGGAATTTTAGAAATTTGTGACAAGAAAGACTATGACTACATAGTTTTAGGTTCACACGGTAAAAAAGGTATTCAGAAATGGCTCGGCTCGGTTTCGCAAGAAATTGCAAGTGCAGTTAAAATTCCCGTTTATATTTCTAAACTATCAAATGAGTGTAAAAAGGTTTTAATAACCGTTGACGGAACGGAAAAAAGTAAACTTTGTGTCGAAAAGCTTTTAAACACAATGAACCTGCAAGACAAAAACCTTCATTTATTAACGGTTTATGAAATGCCTGATTTTCTATTCCTGAAAGGAAATGTTGATTCTAATTGGCTATTAGAAATTCAAAATAAGCAAGAAGTTGCAGCAATGCTTACCCTGAACGAAATTGAAACCTTACTAAAAGATAACGGGCTTGAAAACTACCAAAAGACAATCACGCAAGGAATTCCCGCTACCGAAATTTTGAAATACGCAACTTCAAACAATATTGACCTAATCGTTTGCGGAAACAAAAATTACAAAAAATTGTCAAAATTTTTGTTAGGCTCAGTCAGTCTGAGAGTTCTTGAAAATACTGATTCTGATGTTTTAATCATCAAGTAAAAAGTTTTCAGCAAAAATTCCGTCAGAAGTTAATTTTGCAAACGCACCACAAGGAATTGTTGCCTTAGTTTTGCAATGACCAAACGGAAATCCTTTAACGACAGGAAGGTTGTTTTTTGTTTCAATTTCAGATAAAAAATTATCAAAATCAGACAGGCTGTCTAACCCCGTAAACTCCCCGCAAACAACCGCAGAAATATTTTCACGGAATTTTTCTATATTAAATAACTGGGTAAAATATCGGTCAAGTTTGTATGCAGGTTCGCCAATATCTTCGGCAAACAAGATAAATTTTTCATCGGGAATAAAACCCGTTCCGCACAAAGAAGCAAGTGTTGCCAAATTTCCGCCAAACAAAACTCCTTCGACTGGAGCAAAATTTTTCTCAGGAGAATTTGATTTTATGCTAAAACGACCTGTTTGCAAAGTTTCAAAAAAATGTTTTTCTGTAAAAGTATCAATTTCACTCGAAAAATCGCCTTGAGCCATTGGTGCTGAAAAATTAAGAAGTCCGCATTTTTTATAAAAAACAGAATTTAGAACAGTTACGTCAGAATATCCGCAAAAAATTTTCGGGTGATTTTTGATAATCGAATAATTGATTTTTTCCACCAATCGCAATGCTCCATAACCACCTCTAGCACATAAAATCATCTTGATTTCATCATCGGAAAAGGCATTATGTAAATCCTCGAGCCGTTGCTGGTCACTTCCCGCAAGATATCCGCTCCAATTGCATTTTATATGAGAACCTAATTTAACTTTAAAACCTTTTTGCTCAAAATATTCTACAGACTGTAAAATTTTGTTAAAATCGACTTCTCCTGACGGAGCAATAATACCGATAGTATCCCCGATTTTGAGTTTCTCAGGTTTAATTAAGTTCATAAACTCTCCTTTTTATTTTATTATTTGTTATAATCATCATATCATGGATAATAATTACATACCTTTATATAGAAAATACAGACCGCAAGCGATAGAGCAAATCGTAGGTCAAGAGCATATCAAAAAAGCACTCGCAAATGCTATCAATATGGATAGAATTTCGCATGCTTATCTTTTCACCGGACCTCGTGGAACCGGTAAAACTTCTACCGCCAGAATTTTTGCAAAATCGCTAAACTGTGTGAACGGTCCTACGATAACGCCTTGTAATGAGTGTGAAAACTGCAAAAACATTACAAATTCAATTCCAATTGACGTTATTGAAATCGATGCAGCAAGTAACCGTTCCGTTAACGATGCTGACGAAATTATCCAAAAAGTCGCCTTGTCACCTGTGCAAAGTCGTTACAAAATCTATATAATCGACGAAGTTCACATGCTTACAAATCAAGCGTTTAATGCACTGTTGAAAACGCTAGAAGAACCGCCAAAAAATGTAATTTTCATCCTAGCAACAACGGAAGTTCACAAGGTTTTGGACACAATTAAGAGTCGTTGCCAAAGATTTGATTTTAAACGTATCACAACCGAAGATATCGTAAAACATTTGCGATACATTGCGGATAGGGAAAAAATAAACATTACGGACGATGCACTTTTATATATTGCACAAAACTCAGCGGGCGGAATGCGTGACAGTATCGCTCTTCTTGACCAGTTAAGCGTTCTTAATTCATCTAAAAGTGCGATTTCTGTTGATGATATTAACAGTTTACTCGGCAGATTGTCCTTTTCAACCCTTACAGAACTTTTTAAGGCAATAATTACATCAAACCAAAACGAAGCGTTAAAAGTTCTGAATGACATTTATAACAAGGGAAATGAGCCTGTTCAGATTTTGTCAAACTTACTTGAATACTTTAGAAATGCACTTATTCTGAAATCTGTTGGAAATAACGTAACAAATTTGGTCGTTCAACTTAATGAAGAGCAAACGCAAACACTTTCAAGTGCTTTATCAGATATTGAGGCACATCAACTGGTTTCACTGATTGATAAATGTGCCAATTATATTAAGGAATTAAAATTGACCGCAAATCCTAAATTGTGGCTAGATGTGGCGATTTTGGACATGTCAAATTTAGCTCAGAATACAAAACTTGAAGATTTGCAAAAACGAATTTCACTGCTTGAATCAGACGAGGGTGCAAGACAAATTAACATGTCACCATACAATACGCCGCCAACACCGGTCAAAAAGTCTGAAGTCATGAAACCAATGGGAGCAACACCGCAACCGCAAAGAGTTAAAGAGGTGCAAGCACCAATGCCAAAAACGCAAGCACCAGCATCTGTTGAAGAAGTTTTGACAGACAGTGTTCCAATGTCAAAATCCGCCTCTCCAAATTCATTGAAAGCTTTGTGGGCAAAATTATTGGAAAATATTTCAAGCTTCCCGTCAAGAGCTATTCTTAAACAACAGGCTATCCCTGTTAAATTAACACCTGACGAGGTTATTATCACAATAAAAAACCCTAGTTGGTTAAAACAATTCGGACCGGAAGGCTCAAAACATTCCTTTATCGTTCAGGCAACAACCGCAATATTTGGAAAATCGGTAGGCAAAGTTATTGTTCGTGCTCCTGAATCAGGTGATGAGGCAATAAAAAAAGAACAAGCAGCCGCAGATGACGAAAAGCCTGCCCCTGCACAAAATTCAACAGCAACCAGACAAGCGCAACAAACTGCCGCAAAAGAAGAGGCTAGAGAAGAAGAGCAGGAAGCAAAAGAGGTAATTTCTTCAATGCCTAAAATACCTCAACCGCCACAAAACATTCAGCAACCTGTAAAACGAAGAGCGTTAGACGGTTCCGATTCTTTCCACTCAGACGGGGTTAATATGGTCATAGATTTGTTTGACGGAAAATTCATCGAATAATTATTAACAAACGTAACGATCTGTAAAAAAACAGTAAATAAAAAGTGTTTAAATTTGTTATTAAAAGTGTAGGCAGTGTGTAATTTTGGAGTTTTATGCAGTGAAAAACTCGACAGTAGCGATTATTTTTATCATATTGATTGGCGTGGTGTTTGACCAAACACAAGCAGCTATTGAAACGATTAAGGACGAACCGTACTTCAAGGTAAGATATGAAAGACCGCATTTACCCGCAAATGTAGGGTCTGCTTATGCTACTTCCCAGCACTTGAACACTTACCACAGCCATTTACAAACGAATAAACAAAGAATTGTTCAGGAGCATAAGGCACAACAAGCAAAACTTGCTGCCATAGAAAAGCGAAAACAAATTGCTCAAAAACTTCTCAAAGATGACAGGCGAGAAAGCATAAGATTTAGAACGGCAGACTGCAAAACACCCGTAAAAATAACGATGAACAACCAACCGATGAAAAATATCATAGATATTTCAAACGGTGGACTTGGCTTAAAAAGTCAGGTTTTGAAGGTTAATGACGAAATTCCGATAGAGGTCTCTTATAAGGGAACAGAGGTTTCAACCACCTTGAAAATAGTAAACAATAATAACGGCAGAGTCGGCGGAAAATTTGTAAAAAACAATAATATAAATGAAGGCAAATTATTGCACATCGCCGCCTTGCTTGAACAAGACAACGAAATGCTGATTACAAGGTTTTAAAAACGCATAGATGCAAAATATTTTGTACAGATTCTGAATAACAAACCACTTGCTAAGCACACAAAATATCATTCCAGACAACACAAACAGTAGTGAGTGCTTGGTAATCCGCTTTTGGGAAGATTTCTAAAAACACCTTATACTCTTGCTCGTCTGATTTTTGAGAAGCCTGCAACTCTGTTATTTGATTGTGCGGTCATTTGCACACCTTGTTGCTGATTTCCGCCAAGTTGAGCACCTGCTTGTTGCAAGAAGCTACCGAATTGCATTGCAGTTTGCATTTTTTCACCAAAAGTTGCTTTTCCTGCACTTGCTGCTACGTTTGATTGAGTTTGTGCAAGTGTTGAACCTGCTTTGGCACTGTATTTTGCAACGTTAGAATCAGCCTTAGTCATTGCTTTTTCTAATTTTGAAGTATCTTTTCCGACCGATTGTGCTTTGTCAATTTTTGCACTCAACTTGTTTGATACTTTTTGGTTGGCGTTTGCTACTTCTTGGTTTACACCTTTAAAGCCGTTTGAAATTTCTTTTGTACCTTTAGCAGCAGAAACGCCTGACATAACTGCAGCACCGGCAGAAGTCAAAGCTCCTGAAATATTACCTTGTGCTGCGTAAACTGCAGTTTTGGTAACGCTTGCGGCACATTTTCCGTATTGACCGATTGTTTCAACACCAATACCGACTTTTTCAACTGTTCCACCTGCAGTAATCAAGGCTTGACCACCTACAATCATTGCCATACCGGTAGCAATCATACCTTTACCAACATATTGTGTGGTTTGACCTGCCATTACGGTATAACCTGCGATTTCATCTGCTTTATTCGCAATATTTAAAACATTGTTTGATTCTGTTTGTTGAGCGATTACAGCTTTTTGGTTTGCTACTGCTGTTTTTTGGTAAGTTTTTGCGGTTCTTGATAAAGTTCTTACTTTTTTATTTGTTGAAACTTGAACTTTTTTCAATCTTGTTTGAGAAGTCTGCATATCAGATTGAGTTGAACCCAATCTTGAAGATGCAGAAGATAATTTATTTTGAGCCTCAGTTCTTTCTTCTTCTGTTGCGTTTTCATTAGATAAAATTGTATTTTGTTGTTCTGCTTCAGTTTGTGCCTCTTCAACTTCGGCTGACAATTTTTCCAGTTTAACGGCAGCCTTTTGCATATCTTTTTGAGATTTTGCAATAGCCTTTTCTTCAGCTTTCATTTGTTTTTGAAATTTCTTATCATCAGTTTTCATCTTTTTGTTAAGAGATTTCATTTCAGAAGCAGATTTATTCATTTGGGTCGTGCCAGCTTCTGCTCGAGCAGTTGCTGATTTTGAATCATTTGCACTTCCCGTTGCATCAGATTTTGCTTCTTCACCTGCTGCAGCATCTGTTTTTTGTTCAGATTTTTTTGTACCGTCAGCATTTTGAGTTTCGTTGTTGTCGTTAGAAACATTTGAAGCTCGTTTACTAATTTCAGATTTTACTCTGTTTAATTTTTTATCAGCAGAATTTTGCAAATATCTTGGAACATTCGAATCTTTCATTTCAGTTAATTGTTGCTTCAAATCGTCCAATTCACTTGCTGAACATGAAGTTAAATTATCAAAATCAATATTGCTGATATCTATTCTTTTTGCATTGTCTTCTTTTTCATTTTTTTGTTCTGCTCTGTCAGTTCTTTGAGAAGAACCTGTTTTTGAAGCTTGGTCAACTGATTTTGCAGTATTTGCTTTCAATAAAGATTCTGTTGCTGAAGTTTGTCTTGCAGATGCGGTTTTATTTGATGATGTAGTTTCAAAATTACCGCTGACTTGATTTGTGTTTGCTTTAAAGATTGACCCGTTCATAGTCATGTGAGCAGGAACTTTTGAAGATAAGCCGGACTTTTGAGCCTGACCATTCTTCATGGTCTTCAAAAGCTTTTGTATATCAATATTTGAATTTACGCCGTTTATACTCACTTTTTAAAGCTCTCCAAATTTTAAACTCTCTTATATATATAAAAAATTTTAAAAGTGCCGAATTTCAGAAGTGTTTAAATTGTTTACATTTAGTTACAATTAGAAAAAATAAGGTTAAAATATTGATATAATTTTATATTTTTGATAAAATTGAGGAGTAAAAGAGATTAGGGAGAACTTTACTATGGATTTGATGAAAGGTAAAAAAGGGGTAATTTTCGGAGTTTCTAACACTCACGGGATTGCTTACGGAATAGCAAAACAACTACATGAAGCAGGTGCTGAAATCGCTTTCACATACGCAGGCGAACCAATGGAAAAAAGAGTTCGTCCGATTGCAGAAAGTATGGGTGCTAAAGTAATCATGAGTTGTGACGTAACGAAAGAAGACGAAGTTAAAGCAGTTTTTGAAGAATGCGAAAAAGTTTACGGAAAATTAGACTTTGTTGTACACGCAGTTGCTTTTGCTAAAAAAGAAGACTTAATGGGCAGATTTATTGAGACATCACCAGACGGTTGGAATACAGCACTTGGCGTTAGTGCATATTCACTTGTTACAATTTGCCGTCACGCTGAACCTGTTATGAACGAAGGCGGTTCTATTTTCGCATTGACTTATTTGGGTTCAATCCTTTCTGTTCCAAGTTACAACGTAATGGGTGTTGCTAAAGCAGCATTAGAATCAGCAATGAGATTTTTGGCAGTTGATTTGGGTACAAAAGGTATCCGTGTTAACTGTATTTCTGCAGGACCTGTTAAAACTCTTGCTTCAATGGGTATCAGCGGATTTTCAAAAATGCTTAAAGCAGCTGCCGCTCGTTCTCCGTTAAAAAGAAACGTTGCATTGGAAGAAGTTGGTAACGCAGGTTTGTACTTGGCTTCTGATTTATCAAAAGGTACAACAGGCGAAGTTATCTATGTAGATTGCGGTTGCCACTCAGCATATGCTTCATCTGAAGAAATGGACATTTTGGCAAACAATATTGAATAATTTTAGTATTATTTATAAAGTTGAAAACGGAGAGTTTTTACTCTCCGTTTTTTATGCCCAAAGTGAGTTTTAGTATTTTAGAAACTGTTTAAATCAACCCATCAATATCAAGTTGAATTTGATGTTTTAACTCTTCGATACTGCTAAAATTTTTCTCATCACGAATTTTTTTGTTAAATTCAACACGAATTTCTTTGCCGTACAAATCCGCATTAAAATCAAGAAGATGAGTTTCAAAAGTTATCACTTCACCCATTGTAACTGTCGGGCATGTTCCAAAATTAGAAATTCCACGATATTTTTTACCATTTATCAAAACATTTACATCATAAACCCCATGCAGTGGTTGGATTATTCCGTCAGGATAAAAAATATTTGCGGTCGGAAAACCAATGATTCGCCCTTTTTGCTTACCATGTTGAACTTCACCAAATATCGAAAACTTACGCCCAAGCATATTTTCGGCAAGTTTGATTTCCCCGTTTTCTATAAAATTTCTTATTGAAGTGGAACTGATTTTAACACCGTTTTGCAGAATTTCATGAACAGGTTTATATTCATAGTCGTATCTTGATTTCAATTTCGTCAACAACTCAGAATTTCCCGAACGGCAAGAGCCGAAATGATGATGAAGTCCCGAAGTTATAAATTTGGGCGAAAAATATTTTACCAAAACATTCTCAACATAATCCTGAGCGGTCAGTGATTTAATTTCGTCAAACTCCAACTCCACAACATAATCCACCCCAAGTTTTTCAAGCATTTTGTACTTATCGGAATTTGTTAAAATATACTTAGGAGCCTTAACCCCTCTCAAATAGCAAAACGGGTGATTTGAAAAAGTTACAACCGCTGATTTTGTGCCGTTTTGACGAGCAAAACTTACAGCATTACCGATTACCGCTTGATGCCCGAGATGCAAACCGTCAAAAAATCCCAAAGCCAGTGACAAATTCGGTATAATTTTCAATTCTCTGACAATTTCCATTTGCAACATCCTATCGGGTAATTAGTTGAACAAAATTCCAACTATACACGCTGACATATAGCAGGTTAAGGTACCGCAAATCAAAGCACGAACCCCAAGTCTTGCAAGGTTTTTACGTTGATTTGGAGCAAGTTCTCCGATACCGCCGAGTAAAATTGCGATTGAACCGAAGTTACCAAAACTGCACAAAGCAAAACTTGCAATCAAAAAGGCCTTTTGAGAAAGATGTAGTGCAGGATCTGTCAAATTCATATACGCAACCATTTCATTAAGGACAAGTTTTGTACCCATTAAACCACCTACCGTTGTTGCCTCATGAACAGGAACACCCATTGCAAGTGCAAAAATTGCAAAGATTTTGCCCAAAATCATTTTTAATGATAATTGAGACAAATCAAAACCGATTGAAGTAAGATTAAAGTGCAAGTATTTAACAACAAATCCGCCCAAACCGCCCAAGAACCAGTCAACCATTGCAACCAAAGCAACCAAAGCCAAAATCATTGCAACTACATTAATCGCTACCTTCATACCTTCCGAAGCACCTGAAGAAATTGCATCAAAAACATTGACATGTTGTCTGTTACGTTTACTGAACGATAATTTGAAATCCTTACTTGTTTCAGGATGACCCGTTTCAGGATAGATAATTTTTGAAATTACTAACGCACCAGGAGCCGCCATAACAGATGAAGCTAACAAATATTCGGCAGGAATTCCCATTTTTATGTAAATTGGCATAATAGAACCAGAAATACAAGCCAAAGAACCTGACATTGATGCCAACAACTCAGAACGTGTCAAATTTGCAAGATAAGGTTTAATCATAATTTGTGCAACGATTTGCCCTACAAAAGCACTTGCAACGTTAGACAAGGCTTCAGCACCGCTCACGTCTAGCAATTTATTCATACCTTTACCTAAAAAAGCTACAACTCGTTGCATTATTCCGTAATGGTACAAAATATTTACTAAAATCATCATAAATACAGTTGAAGAAATCAACTGCAAAGCAAAAATCGAACCCCCATGACCGACAAAAATTTCACCGAATTTACTGTTAATCAAACCGCCAAAAACGAACTCTCCGCCTTGCGTTGCAAAAACCAAGAGCTTTTGAATAAATTTACCGATAAGTTTGAACATGTCCTGTCCGAATTTAACCTTGAAAATAAAAACAGCAAGAAAAACCTGTAACAAAAAGCCCATTCCGACTGTTTTCAAGTTTATATTCTTCTTATTATTCGACATCAAATAAGCCAATGCGAAAATTAAAATAATACCGATGATTCCAATAAATCTGCTCATACTACCCCTTTTGATATAAAGTTATATAACAATTATACAAAAAAAAGAAGCCATAACGACCTCTTTTTTATAAAAATGTGATAAAAGTTAATGATACTATTTTTTTGTGAAAAATGCCATAATTTTATCAATCAAACCCGCTGACTCATCCGAATCACCCGCCAAGTTTTGCAACCTGTTCAACTTATCCTGAGCCTTTTTGATTTCGACCTCATCATTACACATTTCCAAATATTTTGTATAAGCATCAATAGCATTTTGTTTTGATTTAATTTTTTCATAAGCAGCCGCCAAATCTTTTAGCACCGCCAAATCTCGCTTATCTGCAACATATAACATTTCAAGATAATCTGTTTGCGAAGCATAATCACCGATACTTTCTTTATACTGAGCAAGTTTTCTCAGTGCTTCTTTATTTTTAGAATCAATTTTGATAATTTTTTCATAATATTCTGCTGCATGGTTGATTTCTTTCATTTCTGTCAACATATCTGCAAGCGTGAACAGTACGTTTACATCATTATCTTTGATTTTAACGGCATTCATAAAATCATTAATTGCCACATCATTATTACCTCGCAACATGTTGTATCTGCCCCAATTCAAGTGAGAATTGTATTGATCACCCGTTTCATCGTAAACCAACGCTCTCATTTGATAAGTCAACGGAGAATTTTGTTCCACCTTGTTATACTCTTCAATATACTCCAAAGCTTTGTCAAAATCTTTTGACGTGTAAGCAAATTGAGCCATTAGCGTGAAATATCTCGGGAGTTTTTTGTATTCCTCTGGTAAATTTTCCAATTTTTCACGAGCCTCATCTGATTTGCCTTCTTCCAGCAAACATTGGATTTTTACCAATTCGTTTTTGGTACAATCAATCGCTTTGTCCGCTTCGCCACTTTTTAAATAAACTGCGGCAAGTGCTTCGTTGATATGATCATTGTCATAACCTTTTTCTTTTGCCTTGTTTAAAGTATAAATTGCACTTGAATATGCTTCATCTTGAAGATAAACATCTGCTAATTGCAAAAATACCTCTTCAGGCACACCATCATGCTCTAATATAAGGTTAAATTCGTCAATCGCCTTATCTCTTTTGCCTGTTTTAAGGTAAAGATTAGCCAAAGTCAAATGAGTCATAATTAGTTGACGTTCTTCGTTTTCATCAATATGAGCCAAAGCTTTTTTGAAATCATTTATCGCAAATTCAAATTTTCCTTCAATAGAATTTTTGTTGCCTCTATAAACATAATATTTGTAGCGGTCTTTGTTTTCATAAATCGACATCAACTGTTCAAAAGCCAACGAATTGCTTACATCCAGTTGCAAAATAGCATAATAATATTCCGCAGCCTCGTCAGGTCTGTCCAAAATCAACGAAAGATGTCCTAAACGCTCCAATAAGGCAATATCTTGCGGATTTTGTGCAAATTCTTTTTTGTATTCTTCAAGAGCCTGTTCGTACTGTTCGTTTGCTTCAAATTGCTCTGCTAACTGTAAACTCATATTATTTACTCCTTAATACCCTAATCTGGTGCTATTATACATCAAATAAAGATTTTCTCAAACCCTAATTGTACATGTTTTGGGCTTTTGCAATTCCGTTGTCAAAATAATATTTAATCGCTTCGACAGATTTTTTTATTACGGGTTTCAAATTTTCTAACTGTTCCGGTGTGAAATTTTGCAAAACAAAGGCTTCCGAAGGAATTGGCGGTTGCGGACCGATTCCAATTTTCAGGCGAGCAATATTTTTTGTTCCCAAACATTTAATAACGGATTTAATACCGTTATGCCCGCCGTCAGAACCGTTGGTTCTAAATCTCATCTTGCCGACATCAAGAGACAAATCATCATAGACAATTATCACATCACTAACCGAGATTTTGTAATAATTCATGACAAGTTGAACCGCCTCACCCGATAAATTCATAAAAGTAGTAGGCTTAATCAATATATAATCCTCAGTTCCAACTTTGAACTTTGTCAAAAAACATTTCAAATTTTTTTCCTCTTTAAACGAGGCACCAACTTCAAGTGCAAACTTATCCGCCACCATAAAACCTGCATTATGACGAGTAAAACAATATTTATCTCCGATATTTCCCAAACCGACAACTAATTTCATAAATTTTCCTTTAATCCTTACTATACATTATATTTAACATTTTAACGTAAATAAAAATTACCAAAATGGAATATCAACTGTATGCTTAACAAAAATATAAAAAATTATTACATTATAGAAAAATGAGGGAGAAACAATGAAACACGAAACAAAAACCTTGAAAAGTTCTGAAAAAGTCGCAAAATTTCTTGAAGATAACGGATTACACAAAAAAGATTTCGCCGAAATGATAGGCGTAACGCTATCTTACGTTTACAATCTGATTGACGAAACCATACCATTTTCAACAAGAAGTACAACGATTGAAAGAATTGCAACAGTCATGAACGTCAAACCTGAAGATTTTGAAGAATACAAAATTCCACAAGAACCGATTCTGCAGGACGACACGTTGGAATTGTTAAAAAGCGTAATAGCAGAGAAAAAAATCAGTATTGTGAATTTGCTAAAATCCTTTCCTCGCAAAAAACGAGTTGAAATAGTGGACATGCTAAGAGGTGCTGCACCGATTCCAATAGATTATAAGGAACTTTCAACGATAGGACAAGTTTTAGAACTCGACGGGTCGGACATTTACACACTGTGGGAAGATAGAGTTAAACAAGTTCTTGAAAATAACGGAATGAACTTAAACAGCAATGCCGCACTTGTAAATTCAATGTTTGAATGTGCGAAAAAATATACAAATTTAGAGTAAAAGCCCGATATCACGGGCTTTTTTATATTATAAAAATATTTACTAAAAAATTTACAAAAAAATGGTTGACAGAGAAAAATGTTCTTGTTATTATAAGTACACACGGTGAGTTCACCGATAGCCAAAGGAAATATGAATAGTTAATAAGCGCTTGTAGCTCAGCAGGTAGAGCACTCCCCTTTTAAGGGATAGGTCGCGCGTTCGAATCGCGCCAAGCGCAAATTTTTAAAAAGGACGATGAGTCCTTTTTTTATTGGGAAATTATTTTATGAAAAAAGATGCGAATTCATATCGCATCTTTTTATTTAATTAGTTTCAAAAATTTTCTATTATTTAATTGACGCTACATTATTTAATTTACTTGTGGCTTCAAGGAGTTCAGTGTATTCGATTTCACCGTCGGCAAGTTTTTCAATAAGTTGAAGCTTCGGACAATTCTTCATTTCAAAAGGATGTTCTGCTGCTTTCAAAATTTCAGGTTTCAAAAAATTGTCAATAAAGTTTGCATGGTGTCTGCAACCTTTTTGTGCCATGCAAGTTTTTAACTTTGCAAAATATGGTGCCAAATTACTCAAGTTTTCAGCAGTAATTTGTCCAAGTTCCTCTTTATTCATAATTGTCCATAAATATTCAATCGCCGAAACTGTGGCTGATTGAGTTTCTTTTGAACTTTCTGTAAAAAGTTTAATTATTTCCGCTTTAGCTTTTTCACTTCTTGTATCATTTTTAATAAAACTGCAAATAGAGCTTAACTCAGAAACATCAATGTTCATAACTCCTTTTTGAGAAGTAGGGAATAGCACTGCTTCTACAAGAGGTTTCATTGCTGAAGAATCAGATTTTAGGACCTCACCTAATATTTCACAAGTTCTTATTACACCTCCGTAAGACGGTATAACATTTTTCTGTGCTAAATATTGAACACAATCAGCATAAAATTTGAACCTCTTACTGTCTGTTTCATCACCCATAATAGCCTTTTTGAAATTGTTTTCCAAAAAATCATGGACATATTTTCTATTATTAGCGTAACTGTAATTCCAGTTTTCCTCAAACAATCTGTCAATTTCTGAAATCTTTTTATACTGTTCCGCAACACCTTCATCTAAATTTTGCAAAACTTTTTCTACAGGCAAATTCAAGTCCTTCAACATAATTTTTACGACTTGATATTTATTAGCATCAACAATCCCGTTTTCTTTTAATCTTGTCAACAATTCTGAATCGCATTCTCTCCAAGGGGTATCTTTCGGACAATAAGTCGATGAGATTGATCCTTGAATATCGATAAAATCAGAATTTGGAGTTTCGATACCGTGAGCCGATTTTTTACGAGTAAGAGAAGCAATTTCACACAACTGAGCATCTGCTGTCTTTATCGGATACTCGTTTTTGGTTTTACATTCGTTCAAAATTTGTTGTACCATTTTTTCATCTTTGAAATGTCTTGTCGAAAAACTGTCATAAAAACGCAAAGCCACAGAGTCTAAATGCTCAATTCCGTTTTGTGATGCAAAAACGACCTGAGCTCTTGACTTAGGGAATTTTGTCAAGAATTTAAACAAAGCCACGGAAGGTTTTGAAATACCTTGTTCGTTACCCGAAATTACAGACCTTCCGATTTGTTTAATAATTTCATTTGTCGGAACGCCGTTTTCCCAAGCATGAGTTGCTTCACTGGCATATTGAAGAATCACATCAGGCGTTACATGCATTTTAGGGTCAAATGAGGACGGAACAATCTGTTCCTTAAAATGAATATGTTGCAAGACGGATTGAGAATCAAAATTCAAATCAGTATCAGGATAGTAAACATTGCTCAATTTTGTTTGTCCATACGGTTCTCGCAAATCATTTATAATCGTTTGGGATAAATTAACATCATCTTCCCCGTATTTTGAAAACTGTACAGGGCGATAATCAGTCGAATAATTATATAATTCGTTATCTCGCATGATATCGGGAGCACCATCATTGGAAACTCTTTCAAAAGACATTCTGTCATTAACAGCTCCTACAGGTGTTGAATCTGTACACAAACTTGCAGGTTTTCGACCAACAGTATAAGAAACTATTTCATCATCAATATCAGTTACCGGTTTTAGAGATTTTTCCACTATTAGATTAACTTTTTGCGGTTTACATTCAGCCAAAAACCTTTTGCCCTCAATACTTTTAATAATATTATAAATTGACGAAGAATAAATTTTCATTACCTAATCCTTATAAAATACTACACATATACAGGACAACAATCGTGAAGGCGAAAAATTGCCTTAAAAGAAGGGACAATTAATAATTATTTACAAACTAATCAGCAGAACTTACAAAATATTCTTTACCATCTTCAATAACAAGTGCAGTCAACGGAGCATTAGGAAATTTTCCACACCCTGTATCAATGCAAATTTTATCGTCCCAAACCTGAGGTTCAGGGAACTCCGTATGTCCGAAAATAATTTTATAATCAAAATCGTGTTTATGTTCAAAAAACGCATGACGAATATAAACCATGTCAACTTCACTTTGTTTCTCAAGCGAAACGCCTATGCGAAAACCGGCATGGACAAACAAATATTTTCCGATAATATGATAATATTTTAAATTACGAAAAAAATCCCCGTGAATCTTCATAATATTTTCAAACGAACCGTAATTTTCAACCGTACTGTCACCGCCATAATTCCAAAACAGATAGTTATAATAATCATCAGAATTTGCGTGCATCATTGCGTATTCATGCGAACCGATAAGATAAACGCAATTACAAAAGTCGCCTAACTCAATCGCAGTATCGACAACCTCTTTGGACTTTTTGCCTCTATCAATATAATCACCGCAAAAAACTACGGTATCGTCCTTTGACAGAGCCAAATTATCTAACAAACGGGCGAGCTTATCATATTCACCGTGAATATCCGAAATCGCAACAATCTTACTCATACTACAAATTTATTATAAAATTGGCGAAATTACAATAAAAAACAGCCAACGAAAATTCGCTGACTGTTTTTGTTTTTTATTATTAAATTATGCAACTTTGTCCATTTTTTGAGTAGAATTTTTATGAGAATTGCGATACAACATGTAAGCACCTGACAATACCGCAACCCCACCAACAATGGCAAAGATTAGTTTCATCGGACGAGTTTTAGCGGTTGAACCGATAATTTCTTCCGCACATTCACGATATTCACCCAACGCACCCATTACTCTACGCATAGGTCCTTGATATCTGTTTGTAATAGGTTTATCGGACTCAAAAATAGTTTCCATATAAACCTTGTTTGCAGATTTTCCGTTGTTATACTCTGCATTGTTGTGCCAATCAACTTTTTCTTCAATGTTTTTCTTACATTTTGCGACATAACTATCATAATTATCTTTGTACTCATAGAACATTTCTTTAATCATGTCGCTCGTTTGCTTAGACTGACGACTTACACGAGCATTATCAATGGTTTCTGCAGAATCTGTCCATGACAAACCATATCTTTCAGGAGTCAATTCAACAGGTTCTTTTGTCATAAATCCGTTTGAAGAATTTGTATAGTCAACAGGCCCGCCTGTTTTTGTAATCCCGTACGGAGTACCTGCAATTTTAGATTCAACAGGAGTAATACCACACATTTCACGGCGAGAAGTGAACAAACCGTAATGAGCACACGCTACAAGTCTGTTTGGAGTGAACCCGTCAATGTACATAATGTTGTGTTTGTAAATTCCACCGTCAAGTTTTGAGATTTCCTGAATATCACGAACGATAGCCTTGTAATCTCTATCATTTTCGTTCCATTTGCCTGCTCCTAACAAGACTTTTACCTTCAATTTATCCTCTTGCGGAACATCTTTTCGTTTTAAGAAATCCAAAAATCCACCCGTTGAAATAGGAAAACCTTTTTGTTCATCAGGACGACCAAAACCGAACAACAGAATTTCACCGTCTTTAATTGGTGACAAGTAATTTATAACAGTATTATGTTGTGCAATTTGGGCTTCATTGAAGAAGAGTTTTTTCAAGGAATCTTCGCCTTTTTCACCTGCTTCATAAATCAAACTTGTAAGCCATCTTGCATTCTTTTCTTTTGCCGCTACAACTTCTTTGATATTTGTTCCGTCATATTTAAACGGAGTAAAGCCTTTTGCTTCTGACAAACCGTTAGCACCACGACCAAATTGAACATTTGCATCGTCTAAACGCATATTTTGAGGAGTAACCCCGTTTACCGCTGATTTTGTTTGGATTGCAGCATAATCAGAAGTCAAATATTTTGCAGCCTCAGGAGTTTCCAAGCTCTTCATTTCTTTATCAAATTGCAAAGAAACAGTACCGGTAGATACATTTTCAGGGTTAACTCTTGCTGTAGAAATACCTGTTTTTAACACGTTATAGCAACCCGAACCGTCACGGAAGTTTCTCAAATGCGGTTCCAAAATACTCCACGCAATTTGTTGCTCTCTCGGAGACAATGCTTCCCCGTTATCAATTCCGAATTTCTTAGCCTTTTGTAAAATATCGAAATAGGGGTTCTTTTTAAGTTCTTCAGCAACGCTTGCATCGTCAACAATAGTCATCATTTTGAACGGGTCATTAGTAACGCCTTGATAATTTCTTCCCGTATTGTGAGCAATAATATGAACCTTCAAACCGTTAACCTCGGTATCTCCCGCTGCAGACATATTCGCAATATGGTTACCATAAGTGCTTGAAACCCTGTCATGACAAAGTACGTTTGCAGGATTGAAGAAACCAAATTCTTCAGTATTCATCTGTTTATGAAGAATATTTGTTAACGCACGCATCTCATCTGATGAAATAATTTCAGAATCAAAACTTCCGTTTCCGAAACTATCATAGGAATAAGGTTTTGACGTTCTTGCCAAATCTCTTGTATAAACAAAATAGTTAGGAAAATCTTTTATTGTGTTATAAGACGGGTTATTTGCCGAAATTTTAAATAATTGGTATGGAACTTTTTTAGTTTCACCCAAAACTTCATCCGATAATCTTGTAATTTCCCCCTTAACACTTGTCGGCTCAATAATACAATATCTTGTTTTTGCATCAGAACCAATACCTTGCGGACAACTTTCAACAACATAACTTAATTCTGATTCTTTAAGTTTTAACTTTTTAGCAACTGCTGCCAAATCCTCACCATATTCAGCACTATAAAAATTTTTTGCAGGCATATAATCAGGCAACGGTTGTCCCGCAGGATATTCACTTTCTCTGTGAATTAAAAACTTATGACCGCCTTTTTGGTTGTTATAATTCCAAATCGGCATAAAGCTTCTTGCATCAACATTTTCATGAGCACTCAAACTGTCAGGAAGCTCAAGCCCTACAACAGCTTCACCACCCTGAAAAGCCTCAGGAAGACCTAAACCCTTATGCTCAGGGGTAAGCGATGCCACCTGATTTAAATGTTTTACTCCGCCCTGAAATGCAATATTAGAAGGGGGTTGAGCCTTTACTAC
>SFZC01000082.1 GCA_004558955.1 bacterium
ATGAGCTTACAAGTCATAAGCGCGTAAATATTGGTAAAGGCTGTACTACTGTCAAGGACGGTATCAATGGAGCAAGAAAATCAGCCTGAAAAGATACAGTTCGTTATTGTTCCAGAGTTTATTCTTACTGATTCAAATATTCCAATTGGTGAAAAGCTGCTCTTTGGGGATATAGCTTCTCACACAAAACAAAAGGGCTATTGCTGGGGCTCAAACGAATACTTTGAGAAAAAAATATACGAAAGTTCTACACCGCTGCTTGAAAGAGCAACCGAATTTGCGAAACGACCTGACGGAACTGTTGATGAAGTAAAAGCGGGTCATTATCTTGCTAATGCTAAAATCACGACCGAAAATTTCCGAGAACTTTTCGGGAAATACGATAAACAACATGTTCGTATCATTGAAACTATCCATAACAGATTTAGCGAAGGCAAAGCGATTGAAGCACTTATAAAATTTGATGATTTCCTTGCACTTCCCGCTAAAGAACAGATGAAAATTTCTACAATACTCGGACATTTTAACCTTGATAATGATGCAACTCAAAAACCGTTGGTCGAAGCAATCGTAAATAACTTTTATCTGAAAAATTCAACTTTTATTGATGCGGCATTAAATAAAGACCAAACAAAATTTATAGAAGCAGAAATGACACCAAGTGCAAAAGCCGCAATCATCAAGGATAAAAAATTTCCACTATGTCTTGAATATTTTGAACTGTTTGAACGAGCTATGGGCAAAGTTGCACAGTCAAAAGAAGAAGACGGTATTCAGGCAATAGGAGCAAATAACAAGTCATTGCAAAAAATGTACAAACAAGAAGTCAAAATTTCAAAAGATGAAAGATTGTACTCTTCTGAGGGAAACTACAAATTCGACATCTATAAACCGGGACTTCACAAAAACAAAAACATAAAAGCCTAGTTTTTGGTTTGTTTATTAACAATATAAGGTCTTACAAAAGCCCAAGTTCCATACATTGAAACAAGAGTTCCCAAGATATTCAAAGGTTTTGATATTTTCGGGAACTTACTTGTTAATCCGCCAAGCGTTAACAAAGTCATTCCGCTCATAACGCCTAAATATCCTTTAAAAATAGTTCTAGGAACGGTAATTGTATCGCTCAAATCCGCAGAATTTTTAACCTTTGTGGAAAAATTATCCAAATAAGATTTTGGTTTGTTTTGAATATTTTGTGATGTGAAATTATATGGTTGAATACTCGTAATTTTCATAATTAAATCCTCTGTTTATATAAAATACAAACAAATTATTTTTTGCTATCTTTTTTATAAAATCCCGTTTGTATAATATTTTTCCCGAATTTAGCCTCAAGTTTATCAAAACACTTTGCTAACTTTTCCTTTTTGCAAACGGTATCAACTTCCGAATACAGGCTCAACTGCTCGATACTTTGCTCACCTATTTTATTCAGCACAACTCCAACACTGCGATAAATGATTTCGGGGTTGTAAATTTCCTCAAGAAGTTTCATGGCAATATTTGAAATTTCCAATTCAAAATCCACAGGAACAAGCAAATCCTTTTTTGTATAATAAACTCTAAAATCCTTCGTTTTTAACATAACGCCGATTTGCAGGCATTTTGTGTTGTAAGAACGAAGTTTTCGACAAGAGGTGTGAATATGTTTATTTAATTCATTTTTGATAAAATTCAAATCAGAAGTAAAAATACCGAAAGCTCTTGTATTTTGAATGGATTTCGGAATTCGTTCCTTATTAGTAACAGGTGAAACCATTTCACCAAGCAACTCATGCCGCATTTCTATTCCGTGAATACCGATTTTTGAATCCAACCAACTGTCAGGATGATTCACCAAGTCTTCTGCCGTTAAAATTCCGTAGCGTTTCAGATTAACTGTCAAACGTCTTCCGATGCCCCAAATTTCTTCGATTTTGGTAGATTTCAAAAGTTTAGGAATTCGACATTTACCAACCAAAAACACCCCGTCAGACATGAATTTTGCTTTATCGGAAGCCAATTTTGAGAGAGTTTTTGTCGAACTTACACCGATTGACACGGGAATGTCAACCTCTAGCAAAATTTTTTCTCTCAAAAAAATTGCCAAATCCCGATAATTTCGTTTGTATAACTTTGTCAAACCGGTGAAATCGACAAATGCCTCATCTATCGAATAAATTTGTACATAAGGACTAAAATTTTTCAAAACCGTCATGACCTGATGTGACACTTGTGAATAATAATCATGGTCTGCTGAAATATAAGCACAGTTTGGGTGGTCTTTTTTCGCCATAAAATAAGGTTCACCCATTTTAACTCCGTATTTTTTCGCCTCTTTTGAACGAGAAACCACACAACCTTGGGCACTTGAAATTACGCACACCGCAGAATTTTTCAGCTTTGGATTTCGTTTTTGTTCGCACGAAACAAAAAACGAATCACAATCCACAAGTGCTATAAATCTTTGCAATACCATAAGTACAGTATCAATCCAAAATTAAGATTAGTCAATTAAAATTCCGTAATATAATAGCAAAATTTCTCTTGATGTTTTTTTATACATAGTGTATCATTAAAACAAAAAAGGTGAAAAATGAACGAAAAAGAAAATTTTACATTACCTAAGAAATCAGAATTAGTAAAAATCAGCATCAACGAATTTAAAAATTCAATCCCTGATTTGAAAAACAGTGACGAATCAAAATCAATAATCATTGCAAATTGGCTTGCAAGTTGGATTAAACATTCACTAAAAACAGGTAAAGTTAAATTTTCAAACGTATTACCGAAAAAAGCAGAATTTGCCTATATTCTCGGAGTTAGTGTCGGAACAATTCAACACGCAATAAGACATTTGGAGGATTTAGGATTTGTAGAATCAAAACAGTGTATAGGAACAATGATTAAAGATTACACAAAACCGGTTTCAATCAAAAAATTAACCTCAAAAAGAGACTTGGCAATCAATGCGATAAAAAATTATATATTAAACGACGGCTTTAAAGTCGGTTCGTTTTTGCCGTCCTCAAGAACAATCGCAACAATTATCGGATTTTCAAACAATACAACAAGACTTGCCATAGATGCTCTTGTTGCGGAAAATATAATTAAAAGAAGATTTAAAAATGCTCGTGATAACGGCTGGGTAGTTTTAACTCTTGACTTTGCACCTGATAAAAACAATACCAAACAACATTCTGAAACCCTTGTCGAAAGAACGACAAAAGACTTGGAAAATCTTATCGCAAAAGAAATGAAAATAGGCGAAAAATTACCACCTCATCAGGAACTTTCAAACAGATTAAAAGTAAGTTTAAAAACAACTCATGATGCATTGCAAATACTTATCAAAAAAGGCTATCTTTTAGCAAGACGAGGAACTTACGGAACAACAGTCATAAAAATTCCGGGAGAACTTACAAAAACTTTGAAATTTGAAGATAAAATTTTTGCACCTGCAAAAGATGCGGCATTTTATCATTATGAAAAAACGCAAAACTACTTAAAACGTTTGATTGCTGAAAATTACGAAATCGGCGAAAAGTTACCGTCAATATTAACATTGGCAAAAGATTTAGATTTAAGTCCGAATACAATCAGAACGGCATTTCAACACCTTGCAAAAGAAGGTTACCTTGTATTTTCAAGAGGTCGATACGGCGGAACTTTTGTAATTGATATTCCTGAAATCGAAACACAAGCGTTCAAATGGCTTGCAGTGAACCCGAGTTTTGCAAAAGAATTTCAAAATTCCGACCACAACTAATTTTGAAATGTAAAATTTACTAAATACTTTTGACATGACATAACCCTATCTGCGATAATGAAAGAATACATTATACTTAGGGAAATTTATGTACATAAAACAATTAGAAATAGATAATTTTAAGTCTTTTGCTAATAAAGCCGCAATACCGTTATTGGAAGGATTTACGACCGTTTCCGGTCCAAACGGTTCGGGAAAAAGTAACATCATTGACAGTATTATGTTTGCTCTCGGCTTGAGAACCGGTAGTGCTTTGCGTATTGAAAATTTATCCGATTTCATTACAACTTTTAATAACAGAAACGAAGCAACGGTAAAAGTAACCTTTGGCGGAGTTGACGGGGATAACGAATTATCGGTCGCAAGAAGTATCAGAAAGACAAAACAAGGCTTTGCAAGTACATATTACCTAAACGATAAAACAGATACATTGACAAATATTCGCTCAATACTTGAAAAATACAACGTAACTCCGAACAGTTACAACGTAATGATGCAGGGTGATGTTTCAAGTATCGTAATGAGTTCGCCAAAGGTTCGCCGTGGAATTATTGACGAAATCGCTGGGGTGGCGGACTTTGACAGACGAATAGATCAGGCAACAAACGAATTAAAAACGGTAGAGCAAAGAGTTCAATCGGCGGCACTTATTTTGAGTGAGGTGGAAAAAACTCTTGAACAATTAAAAGAAGAAAGAGAAGTAGCTCTTAAATATAAAGCCTTGCAAGATGAGAAAAACGGATTGGAAGCACAAGTCAGCAAGGTTAAATTCTTTGATTTAAAACGAAATCTTGAAATTGCACACAACAATATTTTGCAAGCAAACAAACAACTTAAAGAAGAAGAATTTAAGAAAAAAGATTTAGAAGAAAAAATTAAACTTGTAACAGAAAAATACAAAGAACTTGAAGAAGTTTTGAAGGCTCAGGGTGAAGACGAACGAAACAAACTGAAAGATGCTCAAAGTGACTTGTCCGCCCGCATTCAAATCAAAAAAAATGCGATAGATTACTCCGAAAAGCAAATTCAACAAGGCTTACAGTCTATTGAAAACGCAAATAACGGGATAAAAACTTATCAGAAAAATATTGAAAACGAAAAACTCAATATTAAACTTTCAAACGACAAAATAACCATTATTGAAGCACAAATTAAGGAAAAGAAAGAAGAATTAAACAAGAAAATCCAAGAAATTTCAGGACTTAGTAGCAGTGCAGATAAGTATTTGCAGGAAAGAAACAATGCTTCTCGTGATTTAGACAGTTTCAAAGATAAAGATAACGAACTTTTAAAACAATCTTTACCAAAGGAACACGAATTAAAATCATTGAAAGAAGAAATCGCAAATGCTAAAGAATTTATTGAAAACGCACAAAAAGCAAAAGCGACTTTTGATGATGACAAATCGTTAAAACAACTTCAGGTAAATGATCTAAAAAAAGAAATGGAAGAGCTCAAAGACTTGCAAACAAAGACAATGCAACGTCTTGATGATACCAAAACCGCCATTGAAGATTATGAACACGATGAAAGAGTTGCTTTCAGAAAATTAACGGATATGGAAGCAATGAAACGTGCCAATGCAGGTTCTGCGGCTACAATTCCGATTAATACGATTATGAATGCAAAACTTGTCGGGGTTCACGCACCATTGATGCAGTTGGGTACTGTTGACGAAGAGTATTCAACCGCACTTGACATCGCCTTTGGCGGACGTTTGGCTAATATTGTCGTTGATGATACTCACACCGCAAATGTGGCAATGGAACTTTTGAAATCATCAAGAGCAGGTCGTGCAACCTTCTTGCCGTTAAACAAATTGAAAAAAGCACCTACAAGATTACAACTTCCAAAAAACAGTGGAGTAATTGATTTTGCAATAAATTTGGTTGATTTTGACGACATTTATTTAGATGCGTTTTTCTATGCGGTTGCAGACACTTTGATTGTTGAAGATGCGGAAGTTGCGGAATCACTAATCGGTAAATACCGTATGGTAACTTTGGACGGTAAACTTTATGAAAAATCTGCAGCAATCACGGGTGGTTACGTCAAAAAATCAGGTTTTGGCTTTAATCAAAATGACGACAAAGAAATTGAAGCGGCAAAAGAAAAATTAAACAAACTTCAAGAAAAACGAGCAAACGCAGAACGAGAGAAAAAAGAACTCGAAACAAAACTTGACCAAATCAGAATTGCACATTCTTCGGCTTCTTCAGAATATACAAAGGCAAATATCGAGCTAAATAACATGACCCGACAGTTTGAAAACAGCCAAAACATTTTGGAAACTAAACAAGCCTTCATCACAGAAAATGAGCCGAAAATCGAAATTCTAAATAACGAATTGGACAAAATTGAAGCAAAAAGAGTTGATTTATCGGATAAAATTCAACAATTACAAGACAAATTGGCTGAAATTGACGAATTATTAAATGATAAAGATTTGAAGGAATTAAAAGAAAAAACTAAAGGTTTGGAAGACGATTTGAGAATGTTAAACACTCGTTTGTCCAACGCTAACGATGAATTAAAAGGTCATGAAGGTCAAATCAAATTCAACGAACAACTTATAGAGTCAAAAAATCAAGATATCAAAAACATTTTGAAAAACAATGAAAATCTTGCAAATGACAAGGTTGTAATGAAGGAAGAAATCGTACAACTTGAAAAACAATTTGAAGAATTGACTGTGAAGATTTCGGTTATTGACGAAAAAATCGGTGAATTATTAAAACAAAAGAACGAAATTAATAATAAATTGATTGAACTTCAAACAAACAGCAAGGTTAAAGATTCAGAACTCGTAAGTATTCGTGAGCAAATCGAATCCTTCAAAACAAGAAGAAAAGAACTTGAACCGCAATTAAAAGAAGCAACCGAAATTCTTGAAAATGCAGGCGTTGAAATTGCAAAAATGGAACCTGTTGAGATTTCTGCGGACGAATTGAACGCAAAAATTCAACGATTAGACAAGAGAATGAGGGATTTGGGTGACGTTAACATGCGTGCGATTGTTGCTTACGAAGAACGAGCAGCAAGAAAAGCCGAACTTGATACGAGAATTTCGACACTATCAAACGAACGTCAATCAATATTAGACAAAATGAAAGGCTTTGAACAAGAGAAAAAAGAAGCCTTTATGAAAACATTTAACGCAATTAACGAAAACTTCAAAGATATTTATCACCAGTTATCAGAAGGTGAAGGTCGATTGATTTTGGAAAACGAAGAAGACCCGTTATCTGCCGGCATGACTATTGAAGCAAAACCTAGAGATAAAACTACAAACAATAAACTTGGAGCATTATCTGGCGGTGAAAAAGCACTAACGGCACTTGCACTTGTTTTTTCAATTCAAAAATATCTGCCTGCACCGTTCTATGCACTGGACGAGGTCGATGCAAGTTTAGACACAATGAATGTTGAAAGGATTGCGGAAATGATTAAAAAGCAATCAGAAAATACCCAATTTCTGGTAGTAAGTCACAGACGCCCAATGATTGAAGCAGCAGTGCGAACTATCGGAGTAACTCAAAAGGAAAAAGGAAAAACAAAAGTTACGGGCGTAACTCAGTAAAAGGGATAAAAAATGACAACAGCAAACAATAATACTCTTAATGCGGAAGATATCGACATAGACTCGCTCGTTGCGGGAAAAGGTCGTCAATTTGATGCAAATGACGGAATAGGCATTCTTGTTGAAATGGCAAAATCCGGAAAAATTGACCCTTGGAACATTGATATTCTTGATGTTACGGACAAATACCTTCAAAGAATGATTGAACTCAAAACAATGAATTTGAGAGTGGCAAGCCGTACACTATTGTTTGCTTCAATACTTTGCAGAATGCAATCAAATATCTTGGCAGGACTTACACTTGAGGAATTTCAGGAAGAAGACGATGCCGTTGCGGAATTTGATGATGACGGATTTCCGCTTGAATATAATGACGATGCGGAATTTATCCCGTCCAGCAATGTCGTAAGTTTTGACGAAGCTTTACAACGCAGAACAAGTATAAGATTGAACAGAAACCGTGTCGTTTCCTTGAAAGACTTGATTAAACAGTTGGAATTTTATGAAAAACTTGAGAAAAGAGCGTCAATGAAAAGTGCTCACGAAAGAGCAAAAAGACACGTTAGGAATTATTCAAGATTGACCCCTGAAGAAATCGTTTCAATGGCTCATGAAGAGTACATCGAAGAAGCCGTTTTGAAACTAAAGGACAATCTTGAACAAATATTCACAAATCAAGAAAAAATAGAATTGAATGAATTAACCATGCTCGGAATGGACAAAATCAGTGCATATATTGCCTTGTTGTTCTTGAGCAGAGATACTAATTATGAACTTGAACAAAAAGAGTTTTACTCTGATTTGTATGTAGTAAAAGGTGGAATAAAAGATGCAGATACAACAGCTGAAGTCTAGAATTGAAGCAGTGCTTTTTGTTACTGCAAAAGCACTGACGGTTGATGAAATTGCGGTATATTTGGATTGTGAATCAGAAGAGATAGAAGAAGCAATTTTGGAATTGATTATGGATTATTCTTCTCGTGACGGCGCTTTAGAAATCGATGACGAAAACGGATACATTCTACAGGTAAAAGAAGAGTATAGCGACATTGTGGAAAAAATTTGTCCGATTGACCTAAAACCTGCAGTTTTGAGAACACTGCTTGTTATTGCACTAAAAGAACCTATCCGTCAAACGGAACTTGTAAGACTTCGCTCGGGAGCCTATGAACATGTTGCAGAACTCGTTGAAAAAGGTTTGGTTTCAAAACATAAAGACAAAAACGGCAGAAGTATCAACATCAAAACTACACCAAAATTTGCCGAATATTTCAAATTAAAAGGTGATACGAGAGCACTTGCTCAACAGTTGGAAAAAGAATTGGAAGAAAAACTCAATGCGTAAAATTTTACTTGGTATATTTTTTATTGTTTTACTTGTAG
>SFZC01000083.1 GCA_004558955.1 bacterium
TCCTCTAGTTGTAAATTGAAAATTCTCAAAGAACTACTTTTTACCTACTTTTTTCATAAGTTTTCGTTCTTTTTGAATATGTTTATGTGTTCATTATATTACAAAAATTTAAAATTTCAACCCCTAAGATTCAACATGCAAATTCACCCATCATCAAAACCCGCTCATTATAAGCATTTCAAGGATTGTGAATTAGTGTAAATTGTACGTCAAATTTGTCAAGTTTCGATTATTATCTGAATTAATTTTAGAAAAATTTTGGAATTATTTTGCTAAAATTTTCTCTTTTATTTCGTATTTTTTAGCATGAGAATTATAGGTAAAAATTTTATAAAAATTTCCGTTAGTTGAAAATTTTATCGAGTGCAACAAATCGGTACGCAAAATTTTTGTATTTCGCAAAATATCCAAAGTTCCTTTATTAGGGTGACCAAAATAATTAACACCCGTTGAAATCAAAGAAACTTGCGGATTTATTGAATTGAGCATAAATTCATCAACAACCTTAGGTCCGCCATGATGACCGACTTTGAGAACTTCGACTTCACGAGGCATGTATTTCGCAACATATTTAAAAGACTCCGCATCTGCATCTCCCATAAATAAAACGTCAAATCTCTTATAAGAAAGCAAAGTTATTGTTGAATTTTCGTTGCTCATATTTTTACCGGACAAATGTGCTTTGAAGGTTTTAAGCTTCAAATCTGGTTCGGAATAGATAACCTCGTTATTTTTAACAATAGAATACTTTTGATTAAGTTCTTTTACGCATTTGAAAATCTTTTTAGCCGTTTGTGTTTCGGTTTCACGAGAGTTCAGATATAAATGTTTTGTTTTCGTACCTTCCAAAACATCGACAACTCCACCCGAGTGGTCGTTATCAAAGTGCGTTACGATTACACCTTCAAGATTTTTAATCCCTCTATCTTTCAAATACTTGAGCATGATAATTTTTGCCTGAGAATTTGTACTGCCATAAGAAGATTTACCCGTATCAATCATGAAATATTTATTTTGCGGAGTTTTAATCAGGAAGGAATCGGCATTTTGAACATCAAATGCAATAACCTCTAAATCATTTGAAGGTAAGTGAAACATCGACACAAACAACAGAACAAGCAAAGAGCCGACCGTTATAACAAAATATTTATACTTGTCAAACTTTAGTAAAATTGTTCCAAAAAGTAAAATCAAATAATAAATAAGCAGTTGAAAAATACTCGGGTGCGGAGTTTGCAACAAGCTATATTTCAAACTGCCAAAGAAATTTGAGATATTCACAAGCCAAATCAAAAGATAATTCAATAGAAAATCCACAACCGCACAAATCGGCATGGTAATTTTCGGAACAAGAAGTAACAACGAGGTAATAAATCCGGAAAAACTGATTACACTCAAAAGCGGTGCGGCAAAGATATTTGCAAACACAGAATAAGCGGTAAAAGTATTGAAATAAAACATTTGAATTGGTGCTACCCAAATTTGAGCAACCACGGGAATTAAAACAGGAGCCTTAATCCAATCAGGAATTTTCGCCAATTTCTTTGACAAAACATTTGCGGTTGTTAATAAGCCTAAAGTTACGAAAAAGGACAATTGAAAACTTACATCATTTATATACGCAGGATTATAAACCAGCATGAGCATGGCAACAAACGAAAGCAACGACACATTATGAGCATCTCTATCAATAAGTTTTCCGCAAAGTACAAACAGCAACATCAAAGACGCTCGGACAACGGAAGCTCCGAGTCCTGTCATAAAAGTGTAGAGAATTACCACAACCATGCCGACAAAAACTCTAGGTTTGTACGGAACACGACAGAATTTCAAAATTACAAAACAGAACGTAAAAATAAAAGCAACGTTCATGCCTGAAGCCGCAAGAATATGCAACAAACCTGAATTGATAAAGGAGTTTTTGATATCATCGGGCGGAGTAACCGCATCATCCCCAAACACAATCCCGCCCAAAATTTCCAAACTCGGACTTTTCAAATATTTTGAGTGAATTTTCAATATCTTGTTGCGAGTATCGTTTAAGAATTGCAACATTTTCCACCTGAGCGGAAGTTTTGACTTTTTATAAGAAACATTATCAGGCGTTGAATACAGGACAGTAAACGCATTAAAATTCCGCAAATATTTGCTGTAATCAAATTGAGAAGGATTTGTCGAGGTAAACGGAGCCCGCAAACGTCCTTTTATTTCAAGTTTATTACCGATATTCAAATACTTGTCTTCGGTTGTTATATCACTAACCGTCACAAAAATTTTGGCATTTATATTTTCGGAATTTACCTTTTCTACATGAAAGAAAAACTTAGATTTACCAGAATTATCACTCGGAATACTCACAACTCTACCAACACATGTAACTTCGGCGGGAGTAATCGGCAAAAGTTCGTCACTGTTTTTATCTTTACAAAATGTTAAGAAGAAACCAAAATAAAAAATCAGTGCAAAAATCAAAACTTTGCGAATTGAAAACAACCTGAAATACAAGGCAAACAAAAGTACGATTGTTAAAATCAGGGAATAAAACACTCCGCAGTCCTGAAAAAACGACAAAATTCCACACATAAAAATTATCGCAGAAAAGAACATTATGAAATTTTTGTTTTGAATTATATCCCTAATTCTGTCAATGTTAATCATATTTCCAACAAATAAATGATAACATGTAAAAAAATTTGTGTAAAACTATAGAATATGCTATAATCAAGGTAAAAGGAAGAGGAGAGTATGGCAAGTAACGATTTTTATATAGAAGACTTTTTAAGACAAGCAGTATCGGTCGGTGCATCCGATGCTCACATTTGCGAAGGCGAAAGACCCGCTATCAGAGTGTCAGGACAAATTATGAGAATTAATTTACCACCGCTAACTGCCGAAGATATTGAATTTGTAATAAAAACTGTTTCCCCTGCTCACTTAAAAGACAGAATTACAAGATTCTTCGATATCGACTTTTCTTATGAGATTCCCGGCTGTTCAAGATTCCGTGTGAACATGAGCCGTCAATTAGGAAAAACCTCAATGGTAATCCGTGCAATCCCTTATTATATCAAATCTTTCACAGAATTAGGATTGCCGTCATCATTAGAAGAATTTGCATCATTTAACAACGGATTGATTTTGGTAACAGGTCCTACAGGTTCCGGTAAATCAACAACTATCGCCTCTTTGATTGACTATATCAACGCTACAACGGCAAAACATATTATCACAATCGAAGATCCGGTCGAATTTATCTTCTCTAATAAAAAATCAATCGTTTCACAACGTCAATTATTGATTGATACCCCGTCTTTTGCTGATGGTATTAAATACGCATTACGTCAAGACCCTGACGTTATCTTCATCGGTGAAATTCGTGACAGAGAGACCGTAGAAGCAGCACTAAAAGCCGCTGAAACAGGTCACTTGGTTGTATCAACAATCCACACAAACGACTCGGTTCAAACAGTAGGTCGTATTATCAACTTGTTTAAACCTGAAGAAAGACCGTTTGTCAGAGGACAAATTGCAGCAACTCTTCGTGGTACAATCGCTCAAAAACTTGTGCCGACTATTGAAGGAAATTCTCGTGTTCCTGCTGCTGAAATTTTGGTTGTAACTCCGACTGTTAAAGACTTTATCAACAAAGATGAAATTGATCAGGTTTATGAACTTGTTAAGAAGGGTTCTTTCAACAACATGACAACAATGAACATGTCTTTGTTCAAATTGTTCAACGAAGGTATTATTTCTCAAGAAGTTGCTCTCGGATATTCCGATAACAAATCTGAACTTGAACAAATGATGAGAGGTATTTACTACGGTACAGGTACTAACAAATCTGCATAACAGTAGTAAGACAGTAATAAATAAAAAAAACAGAATAATGCAAAATAGTTTTGTGACAGATGCAATTAATTTAAAGTCCTACAATCTTAGCGAGTCTGACAGAATAATGGTTATGTACTCAAAAGAGAAGGGACTGATTAGGGGAGTAGCCAAAGGAGTAAAGAAAACAAAAAGCAAACTGGGTGCTCGCATGGACTTGCTCGTTGCAAATACGTTAATGCTTCACAAAGGGCGAAATCTAAACACAATTTGCCAAGCGGAAGTGGTTAATTCGTTTTACAAAACCCGTCAGGATATGGATAAAATTTGTTACTCAATGTATGTAACAGAAGTTGTCCACAATTTCGGAATTGAAGACGACCCGTGCTCGGAAATCGTTTACAACCTTTTATATAAAACATTAGACACAATTTCTACCGCAAATTCAAAAGTAGAAATTCTTTTAGCCGTTATAAAATTCCAACTGAAAATGATGATAGAAGCAGGATTTTCAATGGAACTCGACAGTTGCCTGTGTTGTCACAACGAAATCAAAGACGAAACAATGTACCTTATTCCCGAAATGGGCGGAGTTGTTTGCTCTCACTGTGCAACTCGTATTCCTTACAACAAAAAACAAATGCCCTACAAATTGAGAGATTTCTTCAAACAAATGGCAATCAATGACTTCACGGACAGGGGCGAATTTGAAGAAAAAGCAAACGAAAAAGTTTGTACGGTAACTTTTGAAGTTCTGAAAGAGTACATTATAATGAAATCTCCAAAGAAATTCCACTCAACAACAATCTTACAGGAAATTCCCGTAGCCTGATTTTATCAGCCGACAAGGTTATTTATAAAATCAATATTATTTTTATAATCAAATAGAGGTAAATTTTATGAAAAAACTTATAATTCTTGCAGCAATAACCCTTTGCGGAAATTTTGTATGGGCGGCAGATGCTCAAATGTACAAACTTAACAATGGACAAACCGTTGTAATTCAAGAGGTTAAATCTAATCCGATAGTCATTATCGACACATGGGTCAAAACAGGTTCTATTGACGAAAATGACGAAAATAACGGTGTAGCACACTTTTTGGAACACTTATTTTTTAAAGGAACTCAAAACCACGAACCGGGGGATTTTGACAAAATACTTGAAACAAAAGGGGCAATTACAAACGCAGCAACCAGCAAAGATTTCACACATTATTATGTAACAATTCCGTCAAAAGATTTTGATTTGGCAATGGGATTACACGCTGATATGATGATGAATCCGCTTATTCCGAGAATCGAAATGGAAAAAGAACGCAAAGTCGTACTCGAAGAGATTAACAAGGATTTAACTTCGCCAAATAAAATTTTATACGAAAATTTAGTTTCGATGTTATACAAAACCCACCCGTATAAACGCAGGGTAATCGGCAGAAGTGACGTTATTGAAACAATCACTCGTGACCAAGTTTTGAATTTCTACAACAACCACTATGCTCCTGCCAATATGGTAACCGTAGTTATCGGCGATGTTGACACCAATCACGCCTTAGAAAAAATTAAACAGAACTTTAACAACGAAACCTCAAAAGCGGTAAAAAATGTTTATGAAAAAGAACCGCCTTTGACAAAACAAGAGAAAAAAGTTGAATATCTCCCGACCGAATCAGGATATATGGTTGTCGGATTTCGTGGAGTTTCGATTGTTGACAAGGACTCTTACGCACTTGACGTACTTTCAACCGTCTTGGGCGAAGGTCGTTCATCAGTTTTAAACCAAGTCTTAAAAGAGAAAAAACGTTTGGCATTTTCTGTTGATGCGGGAAATTCAACAATGCGAGATGACGGAATGTTCTACGTTACAGCCAATTTTGAACCCGAAAAATGCAAAACCGTGCAAGAGGCAATTTTTGCAGAAATCAAAAAAATCCAAGAAAAAGGAATTACGGACGAACAACTTAACCTTGCAAAAAATATAATCGAAAGAAACACATATTATGCAAGAGAATCAATAACAAATATTGCAACGGAAATCGGCTACACGGTAGCCTTAACAGATGATATGAAATTCTACGACAACTATTTGGACAATATTAAATCAGTGACTGCCGCCTCAGTAAAAAAAGTGGCAGAAAAATATTTAGACCCGAATAGAAGTGCGATATCAATAGTATTACCTGAATCTATGAAAAATATTCCTGTTGCAAACATAAAAAAACAGGACGGAACGGCACAACTTGTCAGTGAAAATTCTAACACTCAAAAATATGAATTATCTGACGGTGCAACACTTTTATACACACCAAATTCAACAAATGATATCGTGGCAATAAGCATTGCGGCAAAAGGCGGACAACTTTTGGACAAAATCCCCGGAACAGCAAAAATGACAGCAGCAACGATGTTAAAGGGTACAAAAAATTATACCTCTTCAGAGTTATCACAAACATTAGAAGATAACGGAATAAAAATTTCACCTGCGGCAAGTGCAGATACCTTCTCTGTTACGGTTCTTACAACAAAAGATGAGTATGACAAAACTCTTGAACTGTTGAATGAAGTAATTAATAATGCAACCTTTGAAGATGCTGAAATCGAAAAGGTTAAATCCGATAACTTGAACGCAATCAAAAGCGAAAAAGACGTTCCGATTCGTCAAGCGATTGAAGAATACAGAAATTTGATATATAAAGACACACCTTATTCAATATCTTCAAAAGTTTTGGAACAAAACATGCAAAACATCAAACGCAAAGATATCGTTGAATATTACAACACAATTTTTAACCCGAAAAATCTTGTAATTTCTATCAATGGCAACATTGACAAAGACAAAACCGTGAAAGATTTGAATAATATCTTTGCTCAAAAAAGTTCTCAAGGATTTAATTATGCCGATTATGACAGCAAAATTACAAAAATCACCTCACCGAGAACAAGTATTCAGCACATGCCAACAACCGAAACAGCTTGGATTTTGCTGGGTTGGCAGGTTAACGGAGTGTTGAACGAAAAGGATTTTGCAACCTTGCAGGTTATTGATTCCATTTTGGGAACAGGTATGAGTTCAAGACTTTTCAAAGACCTTAGAGAACAGGAAGGATTGGCCTATCAACTGGGTTCGGGATACTCACCAAACATCTTGCGAGGAAGCTTTATGCTTTATATCGGTACAAATCCTACAACTTTAGAAAAATCAAAAGCGGGTTTGTTTGAAGAAATTGAACGACTGAAAACAGAATATGTTGCTGACCAAGAATTGAAAGATGCTAAAGAAAAATTGTTAGGAAACTATATCTTGAGTCAGGAAACAAACCTTGACAAAGCCTCAACTACAGGCTGGTACGAAAGTTCAACAAGAGGTTACGACTTTGGCGACAGATACGAAAAATTGATAAATAGCGTAACCGATGCAGATATTATCGAAGTTGCGAATAAATATTTCACCGACAATTACATTCTTTCGGTTGTGACTAAATAAAATGCAAAAGGCGGGCAACACCCGCCTTTTTTAATTTAAAATAACGTAAATACTCCTAAATCTTTTCTTTCCGCCTGTTTTAAATCACTGTAACGTAACGGAGCAAGATATATACAATTAAGCTTTGCCATAGTGTTGTGTATTTTTGCTTCCAACAAATCAAAACCCGACTTGCCTTTTGTTGGCATATATGCCGTTTGGTTTTCGATTTTTGTAGTCAAACGCTCCCAAAAATTACCCTTCGGCTCTTGATACAACGACCTTTGATAACGCATAGAAACCGGCAAAGCATTACATCTGAACTCAACCATTTTAATATCCTTTCTTTTAACTAAATTCCCCTGTTGAAGTAAAATCGATTTCCCTTACTTCTATATAAAAAATTTTGGGAGAAAAGAATTGCTCCGCCCCGCCACACCATACCATACCATACCATAAAGGCATTATAACAAGGGTTTCAGACTTTTTAAATTTAACTTAACATTTTGTAACATTGTTAAGTATGTAAAAAAGGACTGTCAACTTACCAGAAAAAACACGTCATTCTGAAAGGCTTAAAAAATCCTTTGAGCAGGCGAAAAGTGATTTTTAGCCTATTCAGAATCTGTTATCCAAAACACTTAAAATCACTTATTAAAAGAAGCTGAAGCCATTGCAAAAATTTTGGACTATAAATTGGAATTTATTGACGGTAAATAAAAAGGGCGGAAGGAACTTCCGCCAATTTGGTAAATTATTGAGTATTTAATTAAAGAATTTTATACATCTCTGTGACCGGTATATAATTTGTGGTCAATTACTGCAGTTTTTTGGTTTGCAGCCATTTTGCCGACAATCAAGTGATATGCCAACACTGCAGCCGCACCGATTCCTGCCAAAACTTTCCCCGAAGTTCCGATATGTTTCAACGGATGTTTAATAATTTGTGCAAATTTAGGACCTTCTTTTGCAAACGCTTTCGGTAGGGTATTAAATACCCAAGAGCCAGCCAACATTGTAGCCGCAGTTGCAGCACCATATCCTACACCTTTTGCAACTGATACAGTCATTTGTCCAAAGGTTGCAAAGTATTTCCAAACATTCGCAAATTTATCCTTCAAAGTCGATTTTTTCTTTTCCGTACCTTTTTCAGGTTCGGTTTCAGGTTTTGTTTCAAAAAGTTTTTTGCTATCCTCATCTTTTTCTACAATCACGGTCGGTTCAATATTTGCACCAACTTCTTTGACCGTACCGTCAGGAGCAATCATATATCCTGAGCCGTCAAATTTATTTTTCTCTTTCAAATAAAT
>SFZC01000084.1 GCA_004558955.1 bacterium
AAAGGCGTACTATGGCGGGAAACGCCGCGCTGCTTTCGGTGTTTTCCATAATTGCAAAGGTAATAAGCGCGCTGTTGTGAATGGAGCGTAGCGAAATGAGCGAAACAATCTTTGATTGTACAGGCGGTAAGAACAATAATTCAAAACTCAGATAAAACTGAGAACCCGACAAGGAAAAGTCATAAAAACCGGCCGGTCGTGCCAGATAAAGCGAAAGCAAGCGGTAAGCGGTCTTAAACGGAAATAGTCAGTAAAAAAGGAAATTTCAAAATGTCAAAAGAAATATTAAGTACAAATGGAGAAAAATTAGGCGAAATTACACTAGAAAAAAGTGTTTTCGGTGTAGAACCTAATATTCATGTAATGCACTTAGCATTAAGAAGACAATTAAATAATGCACGTCAAGGTTCTGCATGCTGCAAAACAAGAGCAGAAGTTGCAGGTGGCGGCAGAAAACCTTGGAAACAAAAAGGTACAGGTAGAGCCAGAGCAGGTTCACTTCGTTCACCTTTGTTTGCAGGTGGTGGTGTAATCTTTGGACCAAAACCAAGAAGTTATGCGTTCAATATGCCACAAAAAGCAAGACAATTAGCTCTTAAATCAGCATTGTCTGCAAAAGAATCTCAATTAGTTATCGTTAAAGATTTCTCAACAATCGCTGAACCAAAAACAAAATTGATGGTTAGTGCTTTGAAATCATTAAACGTAAGCGGTAAAGTTTTAGTTATTGCCGATACAAAAGCAGAAGAAAACAAAAACTTGGAATTGTCTGCAAGAAATATCCCTAGCGTAAAACTTTTATTACCTACAAACTTAAATGTGAAAGATTTATTGGAAGCTGATTTTGTTGTTATGACTGAATCTGCTGTAAATGAAATTACAGAAAGGTTACAATAATGAGTAAAGAAACAGAAAGACTATACGACGTAATTAAAAAATCATTAATTACAGAAAAATCAGTGGCAGCAACAGAAAATGCACAATATACTTTCGAAGTAAAAAAAGATGCAACTAAAATTGAGATTGCTAAAGCTGTAGAATTGGCTTTTCCTGGAAGAAAAGTTAAAAAAGTAAGAACCGTTTATATGCCTTCTCACGAAAAGAGAATGGGTTATAAATTCGGTAGAACAGACTCAAGTAAGAAAGCCATCGTAACAATCGAAGGCGAACCATTAGAATTTATAGGAGTGTAGAAAACAATGGCTATTAGAAAAATTAATCCGACATCTCCGGGACAAAGAGGTATGACAAAGAGTGATTATCAAGAAATCACTACTTCAACTCCTGAAAAATCTTTATTAAGATCATTGAAAAAAACAGCAGGAAGAAACAATACAGGTAGAATTACTTGTCGTCACAAAGGTGGCGGTGTAAAAAAATCTTACCGTGTAATTGATTTCAAAAGAGATAAGTTTGGTGTACCTGCAACTGTTAAATCAGTTGAATACGATCCAAACAGAAACGTAAGAATTTCATTATGTTTCTATGCTGACGGTGAAAAAAGATATATCTTGACACCTGAAGGCTTAAACGTTGGCGATGTAATCGTTAGCGGTCCTGAAGCACCTGTTCAAACAGGTAACGCTTTACCGTTAGAATTGATTCCGTTAGGTTCAATCGTTCACAATATCGAATTGATTCCTGGACGTGGTGGCGTTATGGTTAGATCAGCAGGTAACTCTGCTCAAGTAATGGCTAAAGAAGGTAATTATGTAACAATTAAACTTCCTTCAGGCGAAATGAGAATGGTAAGAAAAGAATGTATGGCTACCATAGGTACTCTTGGTAACTCAGAATTCAAAAACTTGTCAATCGGTAAAGCCGGCAGAAAACGTTATATGGGCATCAGACCTACAGTGCGTGGTGTTACAATGAACCCTTGCGATCACCCACACGGTGGTGGTGAAGGTAAAACAGGTCCGGGCGGACACCCTAAAACACCTTGGGGCAAACCTGCTCTTGGCCATAAGACCCGTAAAAAAGGTAAAGCTTCTGATAAGTTAATCGTTAGAAGAAGAAAAACTAGATAATAAAAGCATTTGGAGAAATGGTAAGTAATATTACCATTCTCTCCAAGAAAATTTACAAGAGTAAAAGGAGAAATAAATGGCACGTTCATTAAAAAAAGGTGCATATGTAGAAGAGGCTCTACAAAAGAAAATAGACAAAATGAATGCAAATTCAGAAAAGAAAGTTATTAAAACTTGGTCAAGAGCATCAATGATTGTACCAGATATGTTAAACCATACAATCGCTGTTCATAACGGAAAAACTCACGTTCCTGTATATGTAACCGAACAAATGGTAGGACATAAATTGGGCGAATTTGCACCAACCAGATTATTCAAAGGTCATGCCGGTGCAGACAAAGCAAAAAGAGGTTAGTACAAATAATCCAAAGTGATATTTATATTAAATAAAGGATAAAAAAATGGAAGCAAAAGCAAAACAAACAGACATAAAAATGACAGCAAGAAAACTTCGTCGTGTAATTAACGAAGTTAGAGGAAAAGCTGTTGTTGAAGCTCAAGATATGTTACGTTTTATGCCTTATTTTGCAGCAAGAGTAGTTGAAAAGAACTTGAAAGCTGCAGTAGCAAACGCTCGTGAGCAATATGGCGTAGCACCTGAAGCATTAAAGATATCTCAAATCTTTGCTGACGAAAGTGTTACATACAAACGTGCAAGAACAAGAGCACAAGGTCGTATGTATTCAAGAATGAAACGTACATCACACCTTACATTAGTAGTTAGTGATACAACAAAATAGGAAATAATAAAATGGGACAAAAAACACATCCAACCGGATTCAGAGTAGGCATTATTCAAAACTGGGCTAGCACATGGTATGCTAAGTTTAAAGAATATCGCCAATTTGTAAAAGAAGACGATAAAATCAGAAAATTCGTAAAGAAAAAATTATATGCAGCAGGCGTATCAAAAATTTTGATTGCCCGTAAAGCACAAAATACAACAATCACAGTTGTAACAGCGAAACCTGGTATCGTTGTTGGTCGTGGCGGTCAAGGTATTGATGAACTTCGTCAGGAAGTAACAAAATACATTGGCAAACCTGTAATCATCAACGTAGTTGAAGTTGCAAGAATTGATGCAGATGCTCAATTAGTTGCTGAATCAATCGCACAACAACTTGAAAAACGTATTGCTTTCAGAAGAGCAATGAAACAAGCAATGCAAAGAACCATGAGATCTGGCGTTCAAGGTATCAAAGTTATGGTATCAGGACGTTTGGGTGGTGCTGAAATCGCACGTTCTGAATGGGCAAAAGAAGGAAGAATCCCTCTTCAAACATTGAGAGCAGATGTTGATTACGGTTTCACTGAAGCAGATACAATCATGGGTAAAATTGGTGTTAAGGTTTGGATTTTCAAAGGCAACTTGATGCCTGGCGAAATGGCTGACCCTAATATCAAACACAAAAACAGCAAGGACGAAAAATCAGGAAGACGTCCAAGACGTGGCAGAAATGTTGATACAACATCTCAAAGCTAGTAAAAAGGTATAAAATAATAGGAGCAAAATATAATGTTACAGCCTAAAAAGACTAAATACCGCAAAATGATGAAAGGCAGAATGAAAGGTACCGAAACAAGAGGTACAAAACTTGAATTCGGTCAATATGCACTACAAGCAGTAGAACCTGGTTGGATTACCAGCAGACAAATCGAGGCAGCACGTCGTGCAATGACTCGTGAAATCAAACGTGGCGGTAACGTTTGGATTAAAATATTCCCGGATAAACCTATCACTGCAAAACCTGCTGAAACTCGTATGGGTTCAGGTAAAGGTAACGTAGAATACTGGGTAGCGGTAGTAAAACCAAACAGATTACTATTTGAACTTGATTATTTTGATAGAAACGTAGCAGTTCATGCACTTGAATTGGCTGCTCAAAAATTACCTATCAAAGTTAAGATAGTTGAACAACCAAGAGGACAAGCATAATAACTAAACGAACCTTTTTGAGAGTTAAACTCGGGTCGTAAAAGGTAAGTTAGTAAAGATAAAGGAAAAAAATAAAATGAAATTAAGTGAAATGCGCGAAAAATCAGTAGATGAGTTACAAAGTGCAATAGTAGATTGGAAGAAACAATTATTGGATTCAAGATTGCAACTTTCAACCCACAAATTAGAAAATACAGCAAGTATTTCTAAAACTAAGAAACTTATCGCTCAAGCAAAAACAATAATAACAGAAAAAGGGGTACAAAATGCCTAAAAAAGAAAAACAAGGAATTGTAGTTAGTAATAAAATGGACAAAACTGTTGTAGTAAAAGTTGCGTCTTACGAACCACATCCAAAATATAAGAAAATTATGGAATTTAACAAAAACTACAAAGCACATGATGCTGAAAACGTATGTAACGAAGGCGATATCGTAAGAATCGTTGAAGCTAGACCTATTTCAGGTGACAAACGTTGGACAGTTGCTGAAGTAGTTGAAAAAGCAAGATAGTTGATAATTCGATATCTTGAAATTTTTTCGGTACCCCAAAAAGGGGATTGCAACATTACCAAAGCGTAATGAGAGGCAAAGAAGTAGATAAAAATACTAAAAGGAAAGAAAAATGATACAACAAGAAACAAGACTAGAAGTCGCAGATAATACAGGTGCAAAACAGTTGTTATGTATCCGTGTTATGGGGAGTTCAAATAAAAAATTTGCAGCTGTTGGCGATGAAATCGTTGCTTCTGTAAAGGATGCAACTCCAAACATGGCTGTGAAAAAAGGTGAAGTTGTTCGTGCAGTTGTTGTAAGAACAAAGGCAGACATCAAGCGTAATGACGGTTCTGTTATCAGATTTGATGAAAATGCTGCAGTTATTATTAACAAAGACGGCAACCCAAGAGGTACTCGTGTTTTCGGACCTGTTGCTCGTGAACTTAGAGATAAAGGTTATATGAAAATAGTTTCTCTTGCACCGGAAGTTATCTAATATACACAAGAGCATGTAATAGATTTTACTTTGGTAAAATCAGTCCATGAAAGATACAAATCAGGAGAAAAAAATGACAAAACAAGATAAGAAAAGCGTACATGTAAAAACAACTGACAGAGTAGTTGTTATTGCAGGTAAAGATAAAGGAAAAATCGGCAACGTAAAAAAAGTTGATTTGGAAAAAGGCCGAGTAGTTGTTGAAGGTGCTAATATGGTAACTAAAGCCCAAAAACCTCAACCGGCTGCAGGTATCCAAGGCGGACTTATCAAAATGGAAGCATCAATCGATTCTTCAAACGTTATGATAATTTGCCCGGCTTGTGAAAAAGCTACAAGAGTAGAAATGAAAGTTGTTGATGGTAAAAAAGTTCGTGTTTGTAAAAAATGCGGTGAACAATTAGATGCATAGTGTAAACCAAGAGGTTTGACATCAATCATCTTAATATAAGGAAAATGAAAAATGACAGTAACAAAAAACTTAAAAACTAAATATCAAGAAGATGTAGTTCCGGCTATGAAAGAAAAGTTCGGCTACAAGAACAATCACCAAGTTCCAAAATTAGTTAAAGTTGTTTTGAACATGGGTGTCGGTGAGGCTTCTCACAATTCAAAAATCGCTGATACGATTGAAGCACAATTAACAAAAATTGCCGGTCAAAAAGCAGTTGTTACAAAAGCTAAAAAATCAATCGCATCATACAAATTAAGAGAAGGTATGCCGGTTGGAGCAATGGCAACATTGCGTGGCGACAGAATGTATGATTTCTTGCAAAAATTGATTTGCGTTGTACTTCCAAGAATTCGTGACTTTAGAGGTATCAGTGCAAAGAGTTTTGATGGTCGTGGAAATTATACTTTAGGCTTGAAAGAACAAGCACTATTCCCTGAAATCACTTACGAAGAAGTCGATTTAGTTAAGGGTATGAACGTTTCAGTTATCACAACCGCTGAAACAGATGATGAGGCAAGAGAATTGTTAAGACTTCTCGGAATGCCTTTCAAAGGTAGTAAACATTAATAAGTAACAAAGGAGAAATTCATGGCTAAGAAAGCGATGATTAACAAAGAACTTAGACGAGAAAAACTTGCTGCTGCCGGAAAATACCCAACAGTAAGACTTCACAACAGATGTAGCATCTGTGGAAGACCTCACGGTTATCACAGAGATTTCGGTTTGTGCAGAATTTGTTTAAGAAAAATGGCTCACCAAGGTTTGTTGCCTGGTGTTACAAAAGCAAGCTGGTAGTTTGTTTTTGCCAATTTAATCAAAAATTAGAAAAAGCAGGTTTCGTGCCTGCTTTTTTTATTTGTTGAGGTTTTATTTCAAAATTTTTTATAATAAAATTAACTTATGGATATCACGTTAAAAAGTACGGAAACACTGGAATTTAATAAAATAAAAGAAGAACTTTCAAAGTTTGCAAAATTTGAGCAAAGTAAGCGTTTATGTCAAAAGGCTAAATTGTTTGATGAACCATCAAAGATTGAAGAGCAGTTGAACTTGACAGATGAGGCGAAACAAATTTTAGATTATGCCAAAGACACTCCGACGGAATATATCGCAGATATTGCGAGAATCCGTGCAAATTCTGCGGTGACTTATTTGTCGGAAGTTGAGCTGATTGATATTGCAAAAACTATGAAATCTTCAAGAATATTGAAGAAATTTATCACGGAGAACTCAGACGATGAAAGTTTGATGCGTAGTTTTGTTTCTGAATTGATTGCTGAAAGAGATATTGAGGAGAAGATTTTTGATACTTTTGATGAAAGTATGAATATCAGACAGAATGCGACACCTGAACTAAAAGGGTTGTACGCTTCGTTGCGTGATACAGAGCAAAATATTAAAGATACCGTGACTTCTTTACTTAATAATCCGTCTTTTTCAAAGTATTTACAGGAAAATATTTATACAAAACGTGATGATAGAATTGTTTTTCAGGTAATTGCATCGAATAAAAACAAGGTTCCGGGGATTGTACATGATGTGTCGGCGTCTGCTAAGACTTTTTATATTGAGCCAGCCCAGTTGGTGTCGTTAAATAATAAAATTCGAGAGATAAAATCTGCAATTCATGCGGAAAATATCAGAATTTTAGTGAGTTTGACGAGTTTGGTCAAAGATTATTTAGATGTTTTGATGACTTGCGAAAGGATTATGGCTGAAATTGATTTTCATTTTGCAAAGGCAAGATATGCCGTCAAACTCCACGCAATAAAACCTGAGTTAACCGAAAATCGATATATCTATTTTGAAAATATGAAACATCCGCTGTTGCTTTTGGTGAGTGAGAATGTCGTTGCAAATAATTTTGAAATCGGTAAGGGTTATAAATCAATTATTATTACAGGTTCAAATACTGGCGGTAAGACAGTTACCTTAAAAACAATCGGGATATTTATTCTTATGGCAAAGGCGGGGATGTTTTTGCCTTGTACTTGTGCGAAATTGTACCCGTTCAAAAAGGTTTTTGCAGATATTGGGGATTCTCAAAGTATAATGCAAAGTTTGTCGACGTTTTCTTCTCACATGACAAATATAATTGAAATTTTGCGAAGCAGTAATGAAGATTCTTTTGTGTTGCTGGATGAAATTTGTGCGGGAACGGACCCTGTTGAGGGGGCGGTTTTGGCTCAGGGGATACTTGAAAAACTTGCAACAAATGGTATTCTAAACGTTGTTACGACTCACTATGGCGAATTAAAGGCTCTTGAATATACTAATAACTATTTCAAAAACGCCTCTGTCGAATTTAATACGGAAACCTTGAAACCTTCGTACAAACTGTTGATTGGTATTCCTGGTTTAAGTAATGCAATTTCTATTGCTTCAAATTTGGGGCTGGATAAAGATATTATTGAAAAAACAAAGAATGTTTTACTTACTCAAAAAGACCCGTCCGTTGCGGTTGTTGAAAAGTTGCAGGAAACTCATCAGGAACTTTCTAAAAATTTGGAGCAGGCTCAGGCGTTGAAGGAGTCTTCTCTTGAGATCAAAAAGGAGTATGAAGATAATTTAGACAAGGTTAAAAAGGATAAGAAAAAGACTTTGAAAAACCTTAAAAATAAATTTGATATGGAAATTCTTGAGGCAAAGGGCGAAGTAAAACGCATATTAGACGAGTTGCGAAAAGAAAAATCCGAAAAGATTGCAAGACGTGCTTATTCAAGGCTTGCCAAGCTGGAAGAGAACTTCAGGGGGGAGCTTGATAAGGTTACGGATAAAAATAAGTATATAGAAATTGATTGGGAGAAGGTTCGAGTGGGCGATTCGTTGATGCTCAAAAATCTTCACCAAAAGGTTACCGTGCTTACTTTGCCTGATAAAAATAAACGACTTTTTGTGGATATGGGTTCAATGAAAATGAAGGTCAAAAAGGACGAACTTGCAGTGCCTGATGAAAAATATAAAGAGCCGAACAAGGTTAAAATTCCCGGAACTTCGTTTAAATCGTTTGAATTACGACGTCAAAACCTATCGCAGACTTTGGATTTGCGAGGGTATAGGGTAGAAGATGCTCTTGATGAGGTTGAAGCCTATCTTGACAAGGCGAGCCTTGCTAATTTGACACCTGTTTATATTATTCACGGACACGGCACAGGTGCGTTGAAG
>SFZC01000085.1 GCA_004558955.1 bacterium
AGTTTTCTATAGGCAAATAAGCTTGCGGATAACTATAATCCTCAATAAAACCTAAGTTTTTGTACAATCTGAAAGCCTGCAAATTGTTGGTTTCCGTTGTCGTATTGATTTCGGCAATCGGAACATTGCATTCATCAATCGCATTGATTACATAGTCAATGGAATGCTTCAACATTATTGTAGATAAACCTTTGCCCTGATGTTCTTCCAAAATTCCGACAAGAGGAATATTTACAATAGTTCCGCCGGTCAAATTCATAAACGAAAAACCGACCGCTTCGCCGTTATACAACAAAACACTTGTTGAATTTGGCATAAATTCGGCATAAACATTATTCACTACTTTATTTACAATATCCGCCGTGCCTTCCAGACTAGCAAATCTCGGGTCGAACAACGCATCTGCACTGTCTTTGAAAGATTCATGAATTACTCTGACGGCATCGTCAAGATACTTGTTATTCCAAGCCACTACCTGATAATCCTCCGGCAACGACATTACTCTCGCTCTTGCCAAAAGTTCTCTTGAATCAGGAGTATCAAATCTGAAACGTAAAACCTCAGTTCCGATAAACTTGAAACCTAATTTTGCAATTACGCTAATCAAATCTTTTTGAGCCCCTAACATAGGATAACATACGATTTTTTCACGTCTTAAAGATTTTGTAATATCTAAAAATTTCTCCAACAGTTCTCTTGAAACTTCGTTAAAATCATCACTTTTTACGGAATGAATAATATTAAGTTCGATAGCTTCAGAAATTGCAGTCGTATAAACAAGAAATGCAACCATTTCATCTTCTTCAAATAAGACAATACATTTTATCAAATCCTTGTCTATCGCATCAACAAACCCGTCAAAATCCAACGGTTCAAGCTCGAAATTATATTCAGATGCTGCCTTTTTTCTAAAATCTTCATACAACGGCTCAAATTTTTCATACTCATTAACTGCTAATAATTTTGTATTATACATCTCTCATTCCTTATATATAGTGGTGCATTTTCTCTCTTTTGGTATTTATATAACGTTCGTTATACGGAGTAACTTCTGATGTTACTTTTATAATCTCATTTACCTTCAATCCGTAACCTTCCAAACCTTTAATTTTTTTAGGATTGTTTGTTATCAAATCGAAAGTTGTATAGCTCAAATCTACCAAAATTTGAGCACCTGTTCCGTAATCTCTCAAATCAGATTTAAATCCTAATGAAATATTGGCTTCAATGGTATCTTGACCTTCTTCTTGCAATTTATATGCCTTAATCTTATTACAAAGCCCTATTCCACGTCCCTCGTGGTCTGTCAAATACACAAGAGCCCCTTTACCGTATTCGCTGATATATTTCAAAGCATTGTGAAGTTGCGAATTACAATCACATTTCAAACTGTGAAAGACATCACCTGTCAAACACATACTGTGAACTCTAACAGCAGGAATTTTATCGGAACCGTCATTCATAACTAGTGCCACATGTTCAGAACCGTTCACCTGATTTTTGTAAGCATACAATTTAAAATTGCCGTAAGGTGTCGGAAGCATTGTTTCGGCTTCTCGGGTCACTAATTTTTCGGACTTCAAACGATATGCAATAAGTTCTGCCACCGAAATAAATTTCATATTATGTTCATCAGCAAATTGTCGCAAATAATCACGCCTTGCCATGTGCCCGTCAGGTGCCATAAGTTCACACATAACACCTGCTGGTCGATGTGAACATATTTTTGCCAAATCCACAACCGCTTCCGTGTGTCCCGTTCTTTCCAAAACTCCGCCCGCTTTAGCAACACACGGGAATAAATGTCCCGGACGTCTTAAATCAGAAGGTTGTGCATCTCGTGCGATTGCAACTTCAACGGTTTTTGCCCTGTCATAAGCCGAAATTCCTGTCGTCACACCATATTTTTCATCAGCATCAATACTGATAGTGAAAGCTGTTTTCATACCTTCCGTATTTTTTTCAACCATTTGCGGCAAATCAAGTTGCTGTGCAATGTCTTTTGAAATCGCAAGACAAATCAAACCTCTAACTTCCGTTGCCAAAAAGTTTATCACCTCAGGGGTAACTTTTTCGGCTGAAACTATTACATCGCCTTCATTTTCTCTATCTTCATCATCGGCAACAATTATCGGTTTTCCTTGCCTGAAATCCTCTAATGCCTCTTCTATACTGTCAAATCTAAACTTATCACTCATTATATAAACCCGTTTCCTTGTAAAAATTCAATACTTATACCTTTTTTATTATCTTTCGCAGACAAAAAATTTTCAACATATTTTCCAAAAATATCGGTTTCAATATTGACAAAATCGCCAATATTCAGCATTTTTAAGTTAGTATTTTCAAACGTATGCGGAATTATTGCAACCGTGACCACATCACCTGACAAACCAGCCACCGTTAAACTTATTCCGTTTATTGTAATTGAACCCTTATACACAACATATTTCATTTGATTTTCAGGTAATCTGAAACTTAAATTATAAAACTCGGACAATTTTTCAAGCCTACAAAATACTCCGACACAGTCAACGTGACCTGATACAATATGCCCGCCAAGTCGTGTACTCAAAGTTAATGCCCGTTCCAAATTAACGGCATCGCCGCATTTTACCTTGTCAAACGCAGTCACTCGTAAGGTTTCATCACTCAAACGTGTTTTGAAGGAATTTGAAGAGATTTCAACAACAGTTTGGCAAATCCCGTTTACACAAATACTGTCACCGAGTTTTGTGTCCTCAAGAACAGTTTTGCAAGAAATTTCAACTTCAGCACCGTTCGTAAGCCTTTTGAAAGCCTTAATTCTGCCTGTTTCTTCTATAATTCCCGTGAACATAGTATTATATTAGCACATTTTTACCCGCTATAAAAGTATAATGACAAAAGTTTTACAAACTCGGCAAAATATTTTTGTGTAAAATATTAATATATGTAAACCTCAACGTGAAAACTGGCAAATTTTTCACGTTAAAAGTTTTCTATTAATTATAGATAGGTAGGATTTTTCATGAAAATATTACAAAATTATATAGCACCAATTTATACAAAAAGAGTAAATCAACAAAATTTCGGGCAACAATCACCGATTGAAAACAACACACAACAACCGACACAAGTTCAAATGCAAAACGTTACTCAACCGGCATTGAACGTAAAACTTCCGATTGCGTACAAACACACGGAAGACATTAAAATTAATGATGAACTGACCGCTCATTGTTATAAACTTGCAAACGGGCAAAAAGTTGTAATCGTACCGAAAGACGGCCCAACAATCGTGAAATCCTATGTCAACACGGGTTCTTTCAATGAACCTGATAACTTGCGTGGTATCAGCCATTTTATCGAGCATAATTTATTCAATGGCTCGGAAACCTTAGGTGACAAAGTTTTCTTTGATGAAGTTAACAAAATGGGAGCATCAACAAACGCCTCAACCTCGTTTGACAAAACAGATTACTACATTGATTCAAATTTGCTTGATGAAAACGATTTTGAAAACCAACTTTATCTTCATGCCGGAATGCTTCAATCCCCGAAATTCTTGCTTGAAAAACTTGAAAAGGAAAAGAAAATCGTAAATTCCGAAATTAATATGTGTGTTTCGGAAAACGAAAACTTGGGCTTTACTCAAACCGTAAAAAATCTTTTCAACATCAAATCCTCATCATCTGACCTTGTTGCGGGAACTACGGACAATATCACAAAACTTACAAGAGATGATGTCGTGAAATATTACAACGACAACTATTTTCCTGCAAACACGGTAACCGTAATCACAGGCGAAGTAGAACCGCAAAAAGCAATGGAGTTGGTTTCAAAATACTTCAACTCAAATAAAATGCCGACCAACAACAGACATTTTGAAAAAATGACACCAACCGACAAACCGGTAAGAAGTGACATAATTTCACCAAAATCAACAAGTAACGAAGCCACAGTATTTATAGGCTTTGCAGGCCCCGAAAACAACAACGTAAAAGATAAAGTTCATTTAAGAGCTCTTTATCAGTTGATTGGCGGGCTTCATGATTCCAAACTTGCTCCGCTTGAGAGAAAATACGGAACAGGGGTAAATATTTCACCGGAAAGATTAAGTTCAAGACCTGACGATAGAGGTTTAATCCTTGTAGAAACAGGAGTAGCAGACGACAAATCGGAAGCCATGCTAAAAGATATTTACGGAACTTTATTTCAAGTAACCCAAACCCCGCCAACCAAAGACGAATTAACCGCCATCAAGAATAATATGAAAAAATCTAACGAAAGAATACTTGAATCTTCAGGCGGGATAAACAATATGATAGGTTCGGCATTTTTAAACGATACAGCCGAATCAATAAAAGATTTCAACAAAATTGTGGACGAAATGACCGCTCAAGATATTGTCAATATTGCGAAAAAATATCTTGACTTAAACAAAGCAGCAGTAACCGTAGTTCACCCGTCACAAACTCAAGCAGAAACAATCGACAAAAACCACAAAGCCGCACAAAATATCGTCTTCACGGGAGCAAACAAAAAAACTCCTATTGATACCTCGAAAGTCAAAACTTATAAACTCGGCAACAACATGGAAGTCGTTTGTAACGATGTAAAATCAGATAATGTAGAATTTACTTTGGGCATTACCGCAAAAGATTGGACACCGAAAAAAGCAGCGATTGCGGACATTTTAGATAACATTTACAGAAAAGAAGATTCAACAAATATGACCGTTGATGAAATAAACAAATTCTCCGATATTCACGGTATCGGTTCATTTGTAAGCGTTTGTGATTACGGAATAGGTTTCCACGCAGATTTTCCTGCAAATCAAGCCAAAGAAGCCTTTGTATTTTTCAACAACAGAATTAAAAATCCGAAAATTGATGACACAACAGTACAAAATGCAATCTCAAAATTGAGAGATGAATATCAAAGCTACGAAGTTTCACCAATGGATAAATTCGCAAAAATAATGTACAAAGGAACACCAAACGAATTCACTCCGCAAGATAAACTTTCAAGCCTTGATACAATCACAACTCAAGACATCAAAAATTACTACAAGGAAATTTTTGATAAAAGTGAAGCAAACGCCGTAATTTCGGGCAACTTTGACAAATACCCCGAAATTAAACAGGAAGCTTTCAAGGCAATGAGCACTTATAATACCTTCAAACCAAAAGATATAAGCCTGATTGAACGCTTTACTCCTGTTGAGAAAACAGAAGTTTGCACAGATGTTCACAAGAAAAACCAAGCAAATATTATTGAAGGTTTCAAATTCAAACGCAGTAAAAACATCAAAGATATTGATACAGTTGAATTGTTAAACGAAATTTTGGGCGGTTCGCCATCGTCAAGATTGTTTAGCGATTTGCGAGAAAAAAGACACCTTGCTTATGCGGTGGGTTCTTCTTATTCATACCTTGATGATATGGGCGTTTTCCGCTTGAATATCGGCACAACGACCGAAAACCAAGAAACAGGTGAAAAAACTTTTGATAATGTTCAAAAATCTATTGACGGATTTAACGAAAATATCAAAAAAATTATGAGCGAAAGAGTTAGCGATGTAGAACTTGCAAATGCGAAGAAATCAATAAAAACAAAAATTTTATCAATGCTGGAAACTAATTCTGATAAAACTTCAGCCTTGCTTGGTTCAAATAAAAGTTACTACGGTTCAGATTATATGAATAAACGTTTGGCGGATATCGACACAATCACGGCAGAGGATATCCAAATTGCAGCACAAAATATTTTCAATTCAAAACCGATTTACTCAATCACCGCAACCGACGAAACCTTGAAACAAAATCAAGATTATTTGAAAAAGTTGGAAGAATAAAGAAATAATATAAAACATATAGTCAAATAGCTTTTTATAATTAAAATTACTTAACATAACTGCTATAAAACGCAAATTTCGCCGAAAATAAACGTTTATATATATGTAGAAACGGAAAGGTAGTATTTTTATGTTAAGTAGTGTTTCAAGTTATCAGGCACAAAGTCCAATAAATTTTGGAAATAAAAAAGCAAAAGCAACTCCTCAAAATAATTACAAATTGGCTAGGGAAAATGCAGACATTTACGAAACAACAAAGCCTAAAATGTCTAATTTTAAAAAAGCTATGGTCACTTTAGGTGCTGTTGGTACCGGAATTTTAGCAGCAAAATTACTACTCAAAGGCAAAGTCAAGGAAGCCGTAAAACTTGCGAAACATATTGAATATCAAAAAGCAACAAATATAGAAGAAGCCCTAAATTTCGCTAAAAACACCTTAGGGGTAGAACTTAAAAATGTTAAAAATTTACATGTTGCTAATTTCATCAATGAAAATTTAGTCAAACTTAGCAATAAAACAAAAGGCGAAGTTGCTCTGCCGAAAAGCATTAAAATTACTAAAACGACAAAAGGATTAGCAGGAAGATATAATCCATTAAAAGATAGCGTAAGTTTATCCGAATTGAAATGGAACGATGAATTTGGAAACTATATTAAAAACAATCAATTCAAATGGTTTCAAGATGAAAATCTCACAGTGTTGTACCATGAAATAGGTCACAAACAACATATCAAAAAAGTTGGTGTGTTTAAAACGCTATACTCGTCCAAAGATTACAAACAAAAAGTAAATACAATCAAGCAAGAGCTTTTAGAATATCTTGGACAAGGGGTGGATACAACCGCCCCCGCTATCCTACATTATATTTCTGCACCAGGTGAAACCTTTGCTCAAACCTTCTCATTGACAATGCAAGGCAAACCGCCAAAAGGCAAAATTGCGGATTTGTATAAACAACTCGGCGGAAAAATTTATTAGAAATGCTGTACAGAAAAGTTTTTACAGTCAAAATTGAACACAAATTTCAATGCCCAATGCTGGTCGGAATTACCATTCCGACAATTAAATAACGACGTTGGCATAGCAATGCCAACCTACTTTTCCAAGACATGCTTTTTCCAGATTGCCACGAAAATCTTATTACCCATTAACTTGTTCAACTATTTTTTGCAAGCCGTCGAATTTTGCAAGACCTAAAGAGTTTTGCTGAACCTCGTGCAAATAAATTTCATTCTCGGTAAGCGTTTTTACAAGTTCCAACAACTTTTCAGGTGTCAAATCAGCATCTTCAACATACAAACCCGCCCCCTGCTCAACCACAGATTTTGCATTCTTTCGTTGGTGGTCGGCAGCAGCATAAGGATACGGTGCAAATATCGGAGCAATTCCGCTTGCACAAATTTCCGAAATACTCAACGAACCTGCTCGAGAAACCGCAATGTCAGATGCTTTCAACACAGTTACCATATCGTCAAAATAAGGTCTTACAAGCAAATTTTTATCACTTTCAAATTCAGGGTAAGTTTTGCGTAATCCTTCGACAACCTTGTCATAATTCTTTTTCCCTGTCTGAAAAATTACCTGCAACCCTAATTCATTGGTTAAAGTTTTCAAAACTTCTACCGCTGCGAAATTTATCGCCTTTGCCCCCTGCGAACCTCCCATAATACATACGGTTAATTTATCTTCCAGTCCTAAATTTTGTCTTGCCTGAGTTTTAGTCAAAGTTGTAAACTCGTTACGAATAGGATTTCCGTTGACAAAACAATTAGGATTATTCAACTTCTTTTTAGCCTCTTCAAACGCAATCGAAATGCTTTTTGCATAAGGTGAAAATTTTCTTGTCACAAGCCCGGGGTTAACATCACAATCGTGCATTACAAACGGAACTTTCATCACAATTCCCGCCATTAAAACTGGTGCCGACACATAACCGCCCGTTCCAAAAATCACATCGGGTTTATATTTATTTATATAAAAACAACATTTTACAAAGGCGTGAAACATCTGAAAACCCCATTTCACCAAAGAAAATCCCAATTTTCTCGGCATGCCTGACGACACAACAGGTAAAAACTCATAATTCTTCCCCTGAATAATAGAAAACTCCATATTATTAGGGTTTCCGACATAGTAAATTTTTGCGGTATTTTCAGATTTAAGCAATTCATCGGCAACTGCAACCGCAGGATAAATATGTCCGCCCGTTCCACCACCTGTTATAAAATATGTTTTTTTATTCATTTATTTGTATTCCCAATCTTTTAATTCTCTGTCTTGATATATTCAATAAAATTCCAATCATTGCAAGCGAAACAATAATAGAAGTTCCGCCATAACTGATAAACGGTAATGTTACACCCGTTACAGGCATCAAGGAACTTGCAACCGACATATTAAATAATGCCTGCAAGCCAAAAATAAAGGTAATACCCGCAGCTAAAAGTTTTCCGTACATGTCGGGACAACGTTTGGCTACCCACATTCCTCGAAGAACCAATGCCGCAAACAATCCGATTACAAATAAGCAACCCAAAAGCCCGAATTCTTCGGCAATAATTGCAAAAATAAAGTCAGTATGACATTCAGGCAAGTATGCCAATTTTTGAATAGAACCGCCATAACCTGACCCCATAATTCCGCCTGTTGCAAACGCAATCAAGGATTGTTTGCGGCATTGGTTCCTCG
>SFZC01000086.1 GCA_004558955.1 bacterium
GTCTTTCCTGAACCATTTTTTCCAGTCAAAAGCAAATGCTGCCTATGTTCTTTATTCAGATTGATTTCTATATTTGATAAATGGTGTAACTTATTTATCGTTATTCCGGTTATAAAATGTTCCATGAGATCTCCTCCAATAAAAAACCGCTATACTATGCATATAGTATAGCGGATTAGTGCTTAAAATACAATTTCATTCTTTTAAAAATTAACCAAACGTCATTTGGTAAGTACGTAATCAAGGTACAGATGATTACGTACTTACTTTACAAGGTTGAGATTTCATAGACTTCCTCCATCTGTCTCTAATTCCTTTTCCAGCTTTTTTCCAATTTTATTGAAATAATCTCTTTCTCCAATAAAGTGCATATCGCCAACGGCCTGATATATATTCAATATTTCCAGTACACTCTTATAGTCGTTGCCTCCTCTTTTATTTTCAACAAGTGCTTTCACAACATCATCAAATCTGTTTTTATCCTTTTTATAGGTTGCCAGAAGCATCTCCAGATCATCTATTGTCATAATATAACATCTTGGATCTTGCTCAAATATTTCCGGCAATGCCCCGACTATCATCTGTGTATTTGTCATACTCTCATACAAAAGAAAAACCTTTATTACTGGTTTCTCCCCTCTATATTCCTGCTCTGATGCCTTCAACTGCTCATATGCCTCTTTTATGTTCCTGTTATAAAATGTATCAATCTGCCCAACATCCGGCACCTGCTGTTTTGCTCCCAGTCCAAGTAATCCTGATTTTAACTCAAACAAAAATACTGCTTCATCCACTTCAACATAATAATCTGCACTCTTTTTTCTTTCCTCTGGAATCTTATGCCATGAATTCTTGGGCAGATATAAATCTGCCAGTTCTTCAAAGTAATCCTCAAACATCTCTCCAAAAGCATTTATAAATTTTTGTCCCCAATGATTGTTGTGATAGTAATCCCGAATCAGCCAGTACAATCCATCTGCAATCATCATCTGTACCAAATAGAAACTGACCGCAATCGTTTCTTTTGTCTTTTGCGTAATCACAAATGGTTTGTTGTAAAAAATCTGTTTTCCTAATGATGAATTTCTCACCTGTTCATAGGTCACAGAATAATAACTTATAATCCGCTCCAGATTTTTCTTTGTCAGAATACTATTTTCTTTTTTTGTATATAACTTTTCCGGTGCGCTTAATGGATCTGGATGAATAGAACACAGCCACCAGATAATATATTCTACTTCTAACAATTCCTCTGCTGTAAGTCCGAATAATTCGTTTGTAATCACATTGATATCAACTATTTTTTCCCTGTTAATATTAGGCGATCCAATCAGCATATGGTAATTGCGGTTATAGTTCTGATATATCCATGCTGGATTTGCATATTTAAATTGTTCATATGACATTCCCATCAAATATTTGAACATACCAGGCAGTCCATTATTTCTAATATATTCACTTCCTGAATGCTTATTTTCATACCCACGATACAGGTTGACCACTCTTCCTGCTAATTGTTCTGTCATAATATCATTTCTGTAATCATTGGCATTCGTGATAGAAAGATATGCCATGTTCGGAATATCCCATGCCGATAACATGACTTTTACCTGCTTATGTATAAAACCATGCTGCATAATGTTTAAAGGAAATGTAATATTACACACCAAATGTTCATCTGATTTTTCTACTTGATTTTTATATATTTCAATAGATTTTTCTGCAAAAAAATAGATAAAATCTCTGGTAGCATAACTCTTAATGAACCCTTCAAAATCTTTCAATACTTATCTACTCTCCATAATCAACCTTTTATTGATAAAACTGTGAAACAACCGTATCTACCAAATCATCATAAGTAATAATTTCTACATCTTTATAATCGTATTTTATTTCTACCCATTCATCACATTCAAAATCATTTCTACGACCTACGACCAAGTACCTTTTAGGTTTATATACTTTAAATCCATATTCCTGTTCAAACCATCTTCTGTTATTTGGATCATCAAAATAATAGCTATATGTTCTTGTCTGTGCAATATATGAATTGATTTCAGCACTAAACTGTTCACGGTTGCTTCTCCCTACGACTGTTTTCCCTTTAACTTTAGGTAACTTAAATTCCACAATATTTGCATAACCATTGGCTCTTACTACAAAAAAATCCGGTATAATTTCATCTTTTTCTTCGCTCTGCCACTTACATTTTACTTGCGAATACACCTTAGTGCCCATAAATCCCATATTTAGAATAAAATGATTTTCCTTTTGCCCTAAAAATGTGGTAATAGTAGGCTCTGAGTTATTAGAATCTCCAAATAACTCAATAAATCTATTTATCTTTGGTAATTTGTCATACTTAAAATCCTTCGGTTCGGGATACTTATAAAAAATATCTTGTTTCCACAATCTGTCATATACTTCCAGACTAAATCTTATTTCATCCAGTTCCCCTTCTTCCGGGTCATTATAATGGCATGGTATAAAATCAATCCATTTTATAATCCTTGTTTTTAAATCATCATCCTTTGCATCAAAAAACATGCCATTTATTATTCTAACAAATTGTCCATCTGCAATGTCTAAACCTTGCGAATTAAAACTCACTATACTATTTTGAGCAGCAAAATTCCAATTAAGCTCTACCAATTTATCAAACCCCGCATTCGTCGGAATCATTAAATCCTCATAAATATCTGAATATAATGGTAATGAAACTCCGCTTGTCCCATCATAAGAGAATCCTATTATTTTTTCGATAACTTGTCTTGTACTCAAATCTTCTTTTGTAAAATCACGAACAACTATCATTCTTTCTGAGCATTCTTCGATACTTTTTTTATATGGATTTCCACAGTATTCTATAGCAATGAATTTTTTACTAAAATACACTGCCATACTATCTGGGTTGAGAATAAAACAGTTTACATCTTTATAGTTAATATGATTTTCCTTGACATACTTATACATCTTTCCCCAATAAACTTGTGTAATAGCTGTTAATACTTCTGAAACTAATTTTCCATAACACTCTCTATTATTATCAGACATTTCAACCTCCCAGAAGTTTCATCTCTTTCTAGAAATCTCTTTCTTTCCATTCTGGCCTATCATCTTTTTCGCAGTATCAGCCTGTGCGTATTGTAGCATGGTCTTCATTCCTTCATCAACACCACCGCCACCAGTTGCCTTTGAGCCACCACCTATATTTGACATTTGCGCCATTTTCTTTGCACCACCATACAACTTTTCCATTGGAGTTCCGGTGCTAGCTGTCGGCTTATTCAGCCCATCTATTATTTGTTTTTTTCTTTTACTAAGAATGCTATCTGCAACCTCTTCCAGAGATGCATTGTCATTTGAAATCGCTTGTCTGTTTTTCTTTTTCTTTTTTCTTTGAAATGGTAATAAAAATCCCATTATACACATCTCCTGTCTTATTATCATAATTATCTATGAATAACAACTATGTATCTGAATGTTTATCAATATTGTCCAAAAATAGAATCTAGTGAGTCAATCATTTTCAAGCATTCATCATATGCTTTTTGGCATTTCGTTAAATCACTGTTATTACCTGATTTCTTCCACTTTCTAAGATACTTCTTATAATCATTATATTTGTCAGATACTTTTTTATATTGATCAGCAGCTTTAACTATTTTGTCCCCACTTGCCACATTTTTTTTAATAAACTTGCGAAATTGTGTTTTCGTCATTTTTGATAACTGCTCTTTTAAAATCCCACTTGCATCATTTACAAAGAATTCTTTTGCTTTTTTATCTCCGCATATTACCAATATAAGATTTTCACTATGGTCAAAAAATTTAGATACTGTCTTATCATCAAGTTTCTTAACATTATTAAGTCCTGCTAACTTCCAGCCTCCTGTTACATATTTTGTCAGAAAATCTTTCCACATTCCTTTGTTCAACTGCGCTAAAACTGTGCAATAAGAAGCTAATGCCTTTTTCATACTTTCATCCGTGGAGTTTGTAACAATATATACAGAATATGGTTTATTCTTTTTATCCTTCCAAGTTACATTCGCCCAAGATGCCTGTGCCCCTACACTACCATAAGATTGTGCCAAAATTGTACAATCAACCGTATATGTTGTATTTCCTATTGTTATTTTCTGAGATATGATTTTTACGCCATCTTTTATCTGATTGTATATTTGCAATGTAAGCTTGTTTGTATTTGTTTCATATTCGTCAATTTTTGCATCATTCATTGTGTTTAAAACAGCTTTTGCGAATGCTTCAAGTACTTCGTCTGAAACAGTTCCATCGTATCCAGTAATTGTCACTTGATTTCCCAAATTTTTAAGTTGCTGTATTGCACTTGGTCCTGTAATCTCATCAGAACTTTTAGCTTTTTTAGCAAATTTATCTGCAAATAACACCGCTGATTTTTTTATCTTTTTATCCAAAATTGACACATTTTTATTGTCAACACAGCTCGGTACTTTTTTCCAAACTGCATATAATTTCATATTTTTATTAAAAATATAACTTTTTCCGCTATAGTAACTGACAACTGTAGACTTGGATGACTTTCCCCACCCTTCAAAGGTATAACTACTTCTAACAGGTACCTGTGATGATATCTTAACTTTGGAACCTGAAGAAAATTTCTGTGGAGAAGGTGCATTACTTCCACCATTGGCATTATAAGTTATACGATATTGTGTATTTGCAATTCCAGGGTATCCTTCATACTGCGACTTTGCAACAGCTACCTTTCCATATATATCTTTCACATCTAGATTGCTTACTATTACCGAAGTAGCATAATCTGTAAATCTATTATATGTACCTATTTGCTCCCACTCACCATAATCATTTAAATAATATTGATTATATTTACCTACACAATCAGCTCCTTGAAGTGTCAAATTCCGATTCCATTTAATCCATGCTTTTTCCGCATTTTTGGAAATATCACAAGTAGTAAGTTCCACTCGTGAATTACGATAGCCTTCTGTAAAAATGACCCAATATCTTTGTCCATTTTCTGGGAATGCCGGTAAATCCGATAATGAAATACTTGTTGCAGCTTTTACCTTTACTGAACAAACTATTACAATTAACAATAGTAACACCCAAAATACACCTAGAAATTTTACTTGTTTCTTTGCCATTTAACCATCCTCCATTTCACACTCTCTTTTCAAATATTTCTTCATAGCTGATCTTTTTAATGTAGCCGTTTGTTCTGTTTCCGGTCTCAATATACAAAAAAAGCAATCAAGACAGAATTTACTTCTATCTCAATTGCTATACTGTGTATCTGATACTTCACTTACTGCTTTTAAATTCAAAACATAAATTTTCATATCTCAACACCTCATCATCTACAATGTGTTTAGTACTTTCGACCTATTGCCATTATATTCCTTTTTTTGAAAGATGTAAAGTGAAATTAATAAAATAGATTCATCCATTGAATATTCCGGTTTGGATGTCCTTTGTTAACTTCCAGTTTTTTACGACTCTTTTTTTTAAACTCTACTGCCTTATTAATTAAATGGTAAATCTTCCATGTCTTGAACATCCTTTTCCACATAAGCTTCTGCTTCTTCAAAAAGTCCTTTTGTTTCCAAAAAATTTTCCATAAACCGGAGTCTTCTTTCCAATTCTTCAATCTGTTTCCCCAACTCCGGTTTTGTTTTTCTCTTGCTATTATTCATCTGGATCTTCGACTTTCCCTTGGATAAAATTCAAGATTTCCTCATAACTACGATTGCTTTCTGCTGATATTTCTTGCCATTTTATATAAGAGCTGTAATCCACTTTTTAACAGTCTCAACATCGAAATCAACGCAATCTGCAATCTCCTCGATTGAGCGTCCTTTTTTACTCATTCGAATTGCAGTATCTTTCGCTTGTTGTTCCCGACCTTCTTCTCGTCCTTTTTGCATCATTTCCTGATCTCTCATAAGCAACGTCATGTACTCCAGCCTCCATTCCTCTTTATTTTTCACGGCTTTTACTGCATTCTCCAGATTTTGGACCAAAATACTCTTTCCTTCTTTTCCAGTCAGCCATTCCAGAAAATCTTTCATTTCTTCCGATACATCATCTGCATCGCCACCTGCACACAGAAAAATCTTTGCAGCTTCGTCTCCCAATCCAAGCTGTGGTCGCTCCTTGCAAAGATTCTCAAACGTATACTTATGCAGGCCCTCGCCAAAAAAATCAAACGGACAAATAAAAATCACATAGCTCTTTTTCAGCTTTCTGTAATCTGCCCCCCGTTCAATAAGATTTAAATCGATCATTCCCTGATAATATCTTGACCTTTTGGCAAGATTGCCATTTTTCGTAGCCTGCATCTCACAATCGAAAACAGTGTCCGTGTCATCTTCGCTATACACATCAAAACGTACGCCCCTACCGTCTGCTGTAAGTTCAATGGGTTGTTGTTTATCCAGCCGGGTAAACCGTCCAACCTTTCTACCCATGATAAGTTCTAATAATTCATGACATAACTGCGGATTTGTTGTAAGTACTTTACAGAACATAAAATCATCTGTAAAGGTCAATTGTTCGTAATTTTTCATTAAATGCCTTTCTACTCTCCCAGATAGAAATAACTTCTAAACATCTTAATGAAAAACCTTGTGCCTCCTTCCCCCATTATAATTCAATGTTGTCTGCTTATACTATATCGTATATGACTATTTTAATGCAACTATATTTTAGTGCGATAGTTCAAAAAAATCCATTTAAATATATCTTTCATGGAACTAATGATTGACTCACATAATCACACACGCACTTGATTATCAACTAATTATTTTCCCTTCCGCAATAAAAGTTTTAATTTTTCCTATTGTTTTAATCATACTCTTCATACAGCAAATACATATTGGGCCTAATATACTCACTATTATCCCCACAAGTAATACATATATATCGCTAAAATAATTGTTCAATGCTGTTCCTTTTAATCCTTTCATAAGTAATACAAATATAAATGGCTTTTTGTCTTTTAATAAAAATGAATCCACCACGTCAAAGCTTATAAAAATTGTTAATACAATTAATATTCCACTTGCAACTATCAATTTTATAATATATTTGTTAATATCATGATCTTTTACTCTTTCTTTTAGGATTGTAACATCTTTTTCTAATCTAAAATATGAATTCCTATATAATTTGCATCTAAAACTTCATATTTTACAGAAAGATTTCCCTTGTCTTGTGGAAAAATCACCCTCATAGCAACTATTCTTTTTACAATGTCCAATGAATTTCTGATCCCCATAAAAGTTCTGTTATCATATATGCAATAACACAAACTACCTCCTCCGATCCCTATGTAATTTTCTTATGCGTTCTACTGGCAACAAAATTACTACTCCATATAAAAACGCAAGTACGATCTGAACATATCTTTGCCAATTAAAATACCACATCAAGTATGAAATTAAAACAGTCCCCCCCAAAAGTAATATTGAAGTTTCTATAATTCTATCATGACCAACTTTGATTGATTCAATAACTTCCTTTATAGACATTGTATCTATCCAAATCATTCTTCCAAATAAAATTGCAATTGGTATAACCCATCCAATAATTCTTTCCGATATCATTTTGATAGAAACAATAATAAATGCAATTTCTATTATAAATAGGTACTCTTCCTTTGTTGGCTTATACTTGCTTTTTTGATTAATCCACTTTTGACATAGCCATTTACTTATTAAACCTATCCCCCCATAAAAAAATGTAAGAATGATTCCATTAGTATATTTTTCATCTAATAAAAAAATTTGCTCCAGATAATAATATGCATATAATCCAACTGTCAAAGTCAGACAATATATCATAAAAATATCTAATTCTCCTTTTATGTAGTCACATGCTACTTTACCATATCTCTTTAAATACAAAAACTTAAAAAAATTAATCATTATTGCTATTGTTACAACATCAATTATTACCCAATTTATTATATACATTCTTCTCCCTTTCCGTATACGAACTAAGTATTTACCCCAAAATTAAAAAACAATAGTTACAAAAATTATATACTCAACTTTTCCAACCGATATTCCGAATAAATCTTGAATAAATGCAGCTTGAGAAGCAATCCATTCGACTTCATAGTCAGAAACACCACATGGCTTCATGATATTGAACTTGCGAAGCAGTTTTACACTCTGAAGTTCTTTTAATACAGGAAAATCAATTGTTTATATCAGATTAGATTTTCTGGTAAGAAAATTGATTTATATACAAAAAATCGATGCCTTCTCACCCAAAGGTCAACAACAGCTTGGTCTGCATTTATTCAAGATTTATTCG
>SFZC01000087.1 GCA_004558955.1 bacterium
TACTCAAATACTAGGCGCAGAGACGCGTTTTTTAAACATCTCTACACCTAGTATTTGAGTATCAACTTTGGTTTCAGGCAAAGCAGGGCGAAGTAAATGTAATTGATCAAAACTATTGTATTTTTGCTTATTAAAAAACATCTGAGCTAGTTTCAGATGTTCTTCTTTTCTTTCGGATCTAATTGACATATATATTCTCCGTTAACGAACTAAACTTATTTGGTGAACTCTAAAATTAAGGGGCAAAATGCCATTATGACGCCATTCGCTTTCAAGAGCGGCCACGTCAGTATTAGAATCGGTGATTACAATACCGCAATCGCCATTGCCTGCGCCAGAAGTCTTAGCAGCTCCACCAAAGTCTTCCGCAATTCTGATTAATTGAGTCAAACGTGGAATTTCAATGGCAATTTGGTTGATTTTAGCAAAGTGTTGCAATAATTTACGGTTAGCGCGAATTTGCTTTTTAATTAATGAAATATCGTTTGCTTCAAAACCAGCGATCATCTTTAAAACGCAGGCTCTAGAAGATGCTAAGAAGTTCTTGTATTCCATGTTCAAAGCAGCTTTGTTAGCGTTAGTTTCATCAACTAAGCGAGAAGTAGAAGCAGGCTTTTGACTCCAACCGATCATCAACTTCATATCCTTAGGTGGGTTGAGCAGTTGGATCTTTAAGCCAGGCCAAGCTTCATTAACTACTTCAGACAATGTCTTTTTATCAAGTTCATGTTTTAGCCAAGTTTTATCAAAGGTTTGGTAAGCAAGCCAACCACCATAGACACTAGCAGCGATATCTCCTGCGGAGCCATTGCCCTGAACGGAATAGTGAGAGATGGCTGAAAGCTTGTAAACAAGCTCATTACTCGTTTTTACGCCATAAAAATGCAAAATAGCCTTAACAGTGGCTACAGTAACAGCAGCGCTTGAGCCCAAACCATATTTCTTACCGTCGGCAGAATCCAAGTCTGAATTAACATGCAGATCGTATACTTTCATCTTGATATTTTGTTCAATACAATATTGTTCTGTAAAGGAAATTGCAGACAAAATATACTCAAATGGGTTATCACGATTATCAATTACCATCTTAGAACCACGACGAACCCAGTGGATAGAATCCTGTGAATACTGCTTAGAGTGAATCAATCCAGTAGAAGTTTTGCTTTTGGTGATTGAAACGCGTACGAATTGATTAACCGCTACTAAAACAGCAGGACAGTCCTGCTCTAAAACTGCATATTCTCCGGCAATATATAACTTTCCAGGTGCTTTTTCTGTTATCAAAAGAATTAAATCCTCGAATCTATCTAACTTTCTATGTACAAATTAATCCAAATAAGTAACTCCAGGGCCAAAACTTGCACTCACTATCTTAACATTATTGAATTCTGACTCAAAGTTTTCAATAATTTCTTTTATATTTCTTAATTGACAGAGCACTTTAATATTTGGACCAGCATCAATAGTATAGTAGCATTCAATACCTTTGTGGCGTAAATTTTCTATTAATTTTATAGCTTGGATGGTATCGGGTTCAAAATAAGTAAACTCTGGTTGAGCGGTTAAGTTAATTGCGTGCATCTCATTAGCGTTGAGTTCAGCTAGTTCGCCTAGGACAGTGAAATCTTCATCTTTAATAGCGCTAATCATCTTGTTTAGTTCAAGTTCATTACGTGCAAGCCATGGCTTAAAGAATGGGGAAGATTGAGCATCTTTCATGCCACGAGTTGATGAGATTTTCTTTTGTTTAGTGTTCAATTCAATCGCAAGTAGATGTAGATCTATTTTAGGGTGTTCATCTAAAGCATAAGCGTAAGAAGTCTCATCGGAATCGCCTTTTTGCCAAATGGAAAAACCACCGAAAACAGAACGACTTGCGGAACCTGAGCCAATTCTAGCCAAACGTGATAATAAGGTTTTATCCGCGTCAATATGATAATAGGCGCAAAAAGCTGCCGCCAGGGCCGCAAAAGCGGAACTAGAAGAAGCAAGACCTGCAGCTGTTGGAACGTGATTGGTAGATTTGATTACAAGATTTTCTTTATCTAAGTTAAATCTTTGTTGCAACTTCTCAATATAGTTAAAAACGCGTTGGCTGTTAGCAAGAGATTGCTTTTTATCATTTAAATAGAATTCATTTGTGTCTGTTCCTTTTTCAATGGAAGTATCGGTATAAAAAGCGTCAAGCGTCATTGATAGACTCGACATCAATGGAATTCTTAAAATGGCGTCTTTTTTGCCCCAGTACTTGATTAAGGCGATATTGGTATGTGCTCGTGCAGTTTTTGTCATTAAATTTCCTCGATCCAGCTGTTACTAATGATATCTTGACACTTAGCTGCTATTTCATTAGCGATTTCTTGATTTTTACATAATGTGATAGTGATCCCGCCTAGGCCACCACCAGAGAGTTTAAAGCCTAAAGCACCGTTAGCTAAAGCCAATTTTTGTAATTGATCAATCTTAGCAGTAGAAATATTGAAAGAATGCAAAATTTCTTGTGCTTCATTAAAGATTTTTCCTACTGTTAGACTATCTTGTTTAAGCCAAGCTTGTTTGGTTAAATCAGCTAATTCACCTAAACGCTTCATATTGTTCTTGGCTGCTTCGGATTTATCTAGTAATGATCTTACTTGGGTAACAGCCTCTTTAGTATTGCCTAATTGCCCAGTATCCATGATTAAAAGGGTAGCACCCAGTTTTGCTTTAAGCATCTTAGGACCCATTTCCTTATTGAAAAATACTAGATAGTCTGAATTGACAGTAGCAGCATCAAGACCAGAGGCTTTGCCGTGATTAATCATTTCGGCATGGTTAGTAACCGCCATGATTTCTTTTTCGGTTAAGTTTAAATTGAAAAATTGATTTAATGCTTTAGTTGTGCCAAGCGCCACGGTAGCACTGGAACCAAAACCACGTTCCATCGGAATTTCACCTGTATAAGTGATTTTTAAAGGCTGGGTATTCTTGGCTTTTTCACGCATGGCTTTAACCACATATTTAAGTCCATTGTATTTATCTGGTGCATCGAAGAAAGGACCATGATAGCGTGCGGTATCCATCCACATTTGATCAGAATCTTCAACTGTGGTTTTAATATGCAAAGCCTTAATGGGCATTGCTAAAGCATCATAGCCATAAACCACAGAGTGTTCACCAATAATAATCACTTTTCCGTGAGCTAAAAAACTATACCTCATTATTTAATCATCCTTAAAAATAGATTTAATAAAAGATAGAACCTTGTTGTGCTAGAATATTAAACAAGGAGTACGAACAAATGATCAAAATTCTAACAGGAAGACAAACCGACCCATTACAAGAAAAAATTCTGGAAGAAGCAGTGCGGAATTATCAGCAGCATCCAGAACATAAAACTTTTATCATTGTTCCTAATCATATTAAGTTTACCACAGAAGTTAGGGCAATTAATAAACTTGCAATCAGTAAAAATCAAAGTGAGACGGCAGTTAAGAATTTGCACGTCCTTTCTTTTTCTCGTCTTGCTTGGTTCTTCTTAAAAGATGCGGAACAAGGCTTGCCTACACAGCTAGATGATGCGGCAAGTGCAATGCTGCTTACGCATATCGTAGAACAAGAAAAAGATAAGCTAACCATCTTTGAAAATTCAAATACTGGTTTAATTAATCAGTTGTACAGTACTATTTTACAAATTTATGATGGCAACGTAAATTTAGAAGATATCGATGAAGATAGTTTAGATCAAGAAACTAAGAGTAAGGTCCACGATTTACGGATTATTTACGATGCTTTTATTAAAGAAATTGCAGGTAAATTTTCTACCAAAAATGAAGTTCAAGTTCAGTTGAATGAAATTTTGGCTAAGAATAAAAACCTAGGTAATACTAGTTTTTATTTCTGTGATTTTTCGCATTTTTCATTGCAAGAAACTTTAACTATTAAATTGTTGATGCGCAAGGCTAAAAATGTGGTTTTGGCTTTCAAAACAAGGTTAGGTGACATTAATCCGCAGGCCGAAGAGGGCGACTACGACTATGTAATCCAGCAGACGATCAGTCGTTTTACTTCATTTTTGCAAGAAAGAAAAATGGAGTATACGGTCAACAGCTTTCCTCTTTCACCAAAACCAACAAAACGCGAAATACTTAATAGTTTATGGACTGAAGCAATTTCAAAAACTGACGATTTAAATCAAGTACAGTTGGTAAAAGCAGATTCACGTTATGCCGAAGCATATTTTGTTGCACGTACGATTTATCAGCAGGTTGCTTTAAGCAATTACCGTTATCATGATTTTTTGATCTTGGCACCAGATTTAAAGGAATACGAGACTTACTTAACGCCAATTTTAAGGCAGAATAAAATTCCTTTCTTCAATGACTTGCAGCAAGAGATGAAGTATCACCCTTTAGTTGTTTTAATTGAAAACCTGTTTAATCTGCATGATTTAAAAGGCAATCCTTTTACTACTTCGAGTATGCTAGCAATTTTTAAAACGCATTTGCTTATTCCGTCTTGGTATAAAGAAGAAGCCGAATATATTCATGATGTCGATGAATTAGAAAATTTTGTCTTGGCTCACGGTATTAATCACGGTTTGTGGCGTAAAAAGTTTTCTGACTTTGTGAATGCGGAAGTCATTCGTCTGGATAAGATGGATGAAGAAGTTGCTAAGATTGATCGCTTGCGTGGTTATCTGGTTGATAAAGTAACTAATTTATTTGAAAAATTAGCACAAGAGAAAGATAGTCAAAAGGCATTAACGATCTTTTTTGACTTTTTAACCGAAAACGGAATTGCCGCTAGACTAGAAAAATGGCGTGATGACGCTAATGATGCTGGAGACTTGCAACAAGCACAACAGCCAGAGCAATTGTGGGATTTGTTGATTCAATTGCTTAGTGACTATTTAATGATTAATCCTGATTATTTTGAAAGTCATCCAGAATTAGTAGGTGATAATCCAAGAGCACTTTATGGAAAACTCATTTATGATAGATTAGTAGAAATATATAATAAAAATTTAAGTGGTGAAAATACACAAATCGTAAATATCTCAAGTGGATATGCTAAAGCGTCTAATCTTGAAAAAGAATTTGCTTTTATCAAAGAGAAGCTTAAAGAGACAGGATGCTATATTATAGATAGCGATGAATTTTCTAAATATTTTACAACTGTAAATACTGATTTAAATAATGAAACATATTACTTAAGTGATTGGCAACAAGATAATCATGCCTTACATGAATCAAAAGTAATGGTTCCAAGTAGTGAGATGGTTCCACTCTGGGGAAGTGATAAAGATTACATGTATCATGGTAACACTTCTTTTAGTTGGTCTATTCCTAAAGTATCAGGAATGTTTGCTTTAGCACTTGAAGTAAATCCTAAATTAACTTTTGAAGATTTCGCACAAATATCTCGTGAAACTTCTGTTAATAATGTTATTAATGCTTCTGGTATTATTGAAAAAGTTAAATTTGATTTAGAAAATAAGATTGAATTATAATCTAATTTTGCAATAAAAAAACTCTAATTATGAAATGCACCCTTGTGGGTAGACATCAATAAAAAAACTGAGTTTTAAAAATATGATAGAATACACTTCCGAAAGGAGGTGTATTCTAATGGCAAAAAAAGGACAAAAACAGACAAACTATGATAATGATTTAATTAATTTGATATTAAAAGAATATAATGAATGTAAAAGTATAAAAAGATTATCTGATAAGTATGACATTCCTGAGGGCACAATTAAGAATTGGTCTTTCAAATATAATCATCCTGATAAATTTTTAGGTAAAGGTCAAAAAAGAGGAAGAAAAAAAGAAAAAGATTTAACTAAAGAAGATTGGAAAGAAAGATATGAAATAGCAAAAAAATACCAGGCATTCTTAAAGGCACAACGAGAGAAAAAGTAACATTTATCAATTTATACAAAAATAAATTTAAATTATCTAATATGTGTGCTGTATTAGATATAAGTCCTAAGACTTATTATAAATATAGAAATACTGATGACCCAGATTATACAGATTATTTAATGATTAAAAATATATTTGATATAAATAAAAAATGTTATGGATATCGTAGAATAACTGAAGAATTAAAGAATGAATATGGTGTCATCATGAATGGTAAAAAAGTTTTAAGAATAATGAAGAAATATAATATTCAAGCAGAATACATTAGAAAAGCAAAGATTAAACACAAAAACAAAAGAATTGAAGATAATGTTAAACCAAATTTATTAAAAAGGAATTTTAATACTGATGAATTAAATAAAGTATGGGATACAGATGTAACATATTTAATATTTAAAGGTTCTAGAGCATATTTATCCACAATAATAGATTTATATGATAGACATGTAGTTGCATATAAAATATCTAAATATAATGATAATAAATTAGTAATGGACACTTTAAATGAAGCCATTACAAAAGAAAAAGATGTACAAGGATTAATCATACACAGTGATCAAGGATTCCAATATACATCTTATGAGTACAAAGCAATTTGTGATTCAAATGGAATAACCATTTCTATGTCTAGAAAAGGAACTCCAATAGATGATTCACCTATAGAAAGCTGGCATGCTCTTCTAAAGAAAGAAACTTTGTACAACAATAATATTACATCTTTACAAGAATATATTCAACTTGTAGAAGAATGGATATTATTTTATAACACTAAACGTCTTAAGTCAAAAATAAAACAAAAGAGAAAAACTTATACAAAAAGAGAAAAGTAATAATTTTTACTTTTCTCTTTTTTATGTACTCAGTTTTTTTATTGATGTCTCCTAAATGGGGTTCACATCAATTATAGAGTTTTTAAATGGTTAGATATTTAATAATATTCCAATTAATTCTTCAATATTATGCATATAAATCATTATATTATCTAAATCATCATAATCTTTTACATCATCTTTAGTTAATAATTTATATTGAATATTTTTTTCGTTTGCGTATTTAATTAGAAATTCAAGTATTACTTTTTGTTTTTCTAATATTTCATTACATTTTTGTTCTTTATTTAATTTAGAAAATAAATTTACATACTCTAAAAATATTTGCTGTTTATCTTCAATCATTATCTAATCATCCTTTCGCTATTTTCTATTGTTGGATGATATAGTGAACTAACACCCTGTAATCTTTTTTTCATATCGGTATATTCAGGTGGCAATTGTGTAACAACGACTTCTTCACTTTTTCCTTTCATATATTCTTCGTTTTGTCTAATAGTTTCTCTGTTATTTCTTGCTTGTTCGTATAGTTCATTAACAATTTTATCATCACCCAACACTCTTCTATCCACGGGCTTTGCTTCAATTTCTTTTGCATCTTCTATTGCTTTTCTCTCTTGCTCTTTTAATCTATCATTTTCTGCATATAAAGGGTGAGTTTTATTTCCAATACGTATTTGTTCTTGCCCTAGTCTAGCATTTCCATCTAAAATATTTCCATAAGTTTCAACTGCTTTTGTTGCATAGTCAATTTTTCCTTGAATGTTTGCTTGTTGTTTTTTAGCATCCCTGTACCTTTCTTGTTCTTCATCTATCGCTTTAACTAATAGTGGCTTTAATGTGTCAAGTTGCTTATTTATTTTTTGCATTTTACTATCACTACCTAAAAAGCCTTGTGCTAAACTTATAACACTGCTAACTTGTTCTAAATCCAATAAAAGTTGTGAGGATTTTTTTATTTGTTCAAGTCCTTCTTTTGATATTGCAACTGTTTTTGGGGGTAATGCATTTTTAATTTGAACAACCTCTCTTTTTATATCTTTTGCTAACTTGTCAGCAGGGTTTTCATTTAAAATGGTTGTTAAAGATTCTAATGCTTTTTCTAATTTATCCGCATCTTCAATATTAAAATCAGATATTCCATTTAATTGTTCTTCTTTATCTTTATGTTCACTTATTGACTCTGCTTGTTTAAATTTTGATAGAGGATCAGATTCAGTAAATGGAATTATATTTTTGTTTGTTTTTGATTCGTATACCATTAATAAAAAACTTCTACTAGCATCGTGGAACCTTGTACGATCCTCTTTATCTTTTATAGCACTTTCTACTTCTCTACATTGTTTTCCTGCTAATTCCAATTGTTTAAAATATTCCTCTTTTAATCTACTTAAATTTTGATTAACTTCTGATTTAATTGAATTTATTTGATCAGCTGCTTTTCTAGCATTTTTATTATCTTTTTTAGCAACAGGGTCAATTATTGCAAGTTTTTTCATATTTCCTTGCATTTTTAAAGTTTCTTTAATATCGTGCATTAAATTATTTATGCTTTGCAACGTAACTTCA
>SFZC01000088.1 GCA_004558955.1 bacterium
CTCTTCCGATCTTAAGTATTTTATTATTTTTGACGGGAATAAAAGTCCGTTGCGGATACAACACTGGGAAATTAAGTGAACTTTTGCTTACTCACGCAGTTCCGTTAAACAAAAAACAATATGCCTGCAAGATGTACCACGATTTAATTCGCAATTTGACCGACATTAACACGGAACTACCCGAAATCGACATCGAAAGACGTGAAAAATATGCCAATTCCGTACTTATTCACCCCGGAGTGAGCAAATTAAGCATTCAAAAAGGTTGCATAAAAACTATTACCCCTGAGATTTGGGCTCAAACGATTGATTTACTCGTTGCGGAAGGTAAAAAAGTCCTTCTTGTCGGTGGTCCTGACGATAAAGAATGCGTTGAGAAAATCTTACAAAACGTAAGAACTCAAAATTTCACAAACCTGTACGGAACAACAAAAAATTTAAAAGATTTGGCTGAATTGATTTCTTCTGCGGAAAAGTTTTTATGCTCGGATTCGGCACCGCTACACGTTGCCGTGGCATTACACACTCAAACTTATGTAATCTTCGGACCGACAGATGTTGAAGCACTTATTCCAAAATGCGAAAACATAGTACCTATATTGGCGACTGATGATTGCCCGTTAAAACCGTGCTTATGGGCAAGACGACAAACTACCTGCAAAGAATTAAAATGTTTAAATATTACCCCGACACAAATTGTTAAAAAAGTTTGCAAAAACGATTAAGTTATGTAACAAAATATGTATTTTGTGCAAAAACCTCAAAAAAAAATACTTTATATAGATGTGATATGTAGTGAAGTATAGGTATTTTTCATGGCATTTAGTCCGATAGCAACATACGCATTTGTAGGTACAAATTACAACAAAGTCGCAAGCGGTGACTGGACACGCTATCCTGTGCTTGGCGGACAGTGTGTAAATGCACTTCAAGCAACCGTTGAAACAGCAGCAAAACATAGCACAAAAGCCGCTCATGTTGCAGATGAAGCAACCTCAATTTTTTCAAACTTGGCAAAATCTGACAAGGTATTTAACGGATTATCTAAAACCGTCAAATTTGTCAAAAATAATATTAACCCGTTGATTGTCGCATCTGGAGCAACAAAGGTTATTCTTGCTAAAAAAGAAGACCGAGAAAAAACTTTATTCTCGGAAGGTGCAATGATTTTGGGCATGTTCGCAGGTGAAGGTTGGATGAAGAAAAACCTTGACAAAGTTGTTTTGAGCAAACTTCCTATTGATAAAAAATGGGCTCCGATAGTTAAAGGCGTTCTGTTTGTTGCCGGTTCAATAACCGCCTCAACGATAGGTCAAAAAATCGGGGAAGCTGTTTTTGCCAAAATCGATAAAAGCAGGCACAAAAAGTCAGCCGCACAACAGGAAGCACAACTTTTGCAAAATCATCAACCGTACAAACCTATGGAAATCAAAGCATAAATTTGCAATTTACCTTTTGATTACGGTATAATTTCATCAAAAGAGGTGAAATTATGGCGGAAATAAAAATTACAAAAATGCAAGGTTGCGGAAATGATTTCGTAATCTTAGATTATGCGGAATACGAAAAAACAGGCTTGCCAATGGACAAATTGGCTCAAAAGCTTTGTGACAGACATTTTGGAATCGGTGCTGACGGAATGATTATCCCTGACACTTCAAAAAAATATGACACCGATATTGCTTGGTATTTCTACAATTCGGACGGTTCAATCGCTCAAATGTGCGGAAACGGAATGAGATGTTTTGCGAAATACGTTTACGACAAAAAATTGGTCGATAAAAAATGTTTCAGCGTTCAAACTTTGGCGGGAGTAATCAGACCGGAAATACAAGAAGACGGCACAGTCAGAGTGGACATGGGAATTCCCGAACTTGAACACGCTAAAATCCCGTTCAAAGGAGAAACAACCGTTACTGCGAAAGACAAAACCTTTGAAATCACACCGGTATCAATGGGAAATCCGCACTGTGTAATCTTTTCTGACGAAGACCCGATGTATTTGGCAGAAAATTACGGACCTGTTATGGAAAAACACCCGTATTTCCCTGAAAAAACTAACACGGAATTTGTCAAAATTCTTTCCCAAAACGAAATTGAAATGCGAGTTTACGAACGTGGTTGCGGAATAACCCTAGCCTGCGGAACAGGTGCATGTGCATGTATTGTGGCAGGCGTTTTAAATAACTTAACAGAGGAGAAAGTCAAAGTTAATCTTCTCGGAGGTGTTGTAAACGTTGAATGGTGCAGAAATTCGGGACTTCATAATAATCATATTTTTCTCATCGGACCAGCCGAATACAGTTTTGTCGTAAATTACATGTTGTAAAATTTAATTTTTTCATGCTAGTATAAGGATATAAACTGAAAAATAGTACAAAAGGAGAATTATAAATGAAAAATTATGAATTAATGGTTATATTCAAACCTAATTTAGATGCAGAAGAAGTTGATAAAGCAATCGAAAAACTTGAATCAACAGTAAACGAATTTGGCGGAAGTGTTGTTTCTACAGAAAAAAGCGGCAGAAAAAAATTGGCTTATGATATCCAAAACTTCAGAGACGGTTTCTTCTCAACTTTAGTTTTGGCTCTTCCTGCTGACAAAGTTGCCGAATTCAAAAGACAATTAAGATTGACTGACAGCATTTTGAGAACAATGTTTGTTGAAACAAAAGCAAAAGCTTCAGTATAGTAAAGTAATTAAGGAAAAATAAATGACATTAGCAAAAGCAGTAGTAACAGGTATAGTTTACAAAACTCCGAAAACAGGTTTTACATCAAACAATGTTGCAGTTTCGTCTTTTGTATTGAACATCGGAACTCAAGATGAAATCTTGGTAAGAGTAATTTCTAAAAGAAATTCTTTAGAATCTGTAGTTCAAGGACTTTCTAAAAACCAAAAAGTTTTGGTTGAAGGTCGTTTACAAAACGGAATCAGCAAAATGGATGATGGAACAGAAAAAAGAGTTTTTGAAATTGAAGCCTCTACTATTGAATTAATGGGCGGAAGTTCACCGTCTTCAGACAGTTCTTCATCTGACGGCGATATTATCACCTTTGGAGATATGGACGGTGCAGAAGCTAACACAGACGTGTTAATGGACGACGAGGAAGTTCCGTTCTAAGGAAAATAAATTTTAGTAAAAAGTAACTACAAGGCTAGAAAGGCAAAATAAAAATGGCAAGACAAGACGATAAAAAGAAACGTAAAAATTGCAGTCTTTGTGCAGATAAAGTTGAAGCTATCGATTACAAAGACGTAGCAAAATTGAGAAGATACTTAACAGAAGCTGGAAAAATTATTCCTAGAAGAATTACCGGCAACTGTGCAGAACACCAAAGAATGATTGCAAGGGCAATCAAAAAAGCAAGAGAAGCAGCAATTATCAGCTACACTTTTGACTAATTTGGGTAATAATTGTAAGTCGAAATTTCGACACAACTTTATGCAAACCTTGTTGAATTTATCAGCAAGGTTTGTTTTTTATTCTCTGTTTTTAATCTGTTATTAGATGAAAAAATTAAATCAAAAAATATTGCAACATATCTTCACAAACTAGCAATTTAAGTGTACAAAAAAACTTTAATAACATGTAACTAAAGGGGAGTTAAAGATGGGAATATTTTTTGTAACAATTCAAATTATCGCAATCGGTACATTATCCAAAAATTTACTCTTTTAATGCAAACGCAGACCTTGAAACAGTCAACAGGGTTTCATTCGGAATATAAAAATCTTTTATGCCGTAATTCGCATTAACAAACAGAAATTCCAAAGTTTCGCTATCTTGAAAATCCAGCAAACTGAACGGAATTTTAAGATCAAGAGTTTCACCGTAAGTCGCTTCAATAGCTTTTGTGTGCTCCAAAACCCACATATCTCCAGGTATTGACTTAATCAACCGGATAAGTTGCAAAGAGTCGTTTTTAATCGCAATTTGAAGCTCATTATGGAATTTTTCCATTGAAACAGGAGAAATATTTTCGGTTTTATTTATCAATCTTACAGGTGACAAATCCTGTTTCGGATTAGAAGTCCTGAAATAAACATACATCTGATATGTTCGTTTCAATAATTCGGAATTTTCCTTGATATACTTGTTCATGTTAAATTTTAAATAGAAATTATTTTCATCATTACCGAAACGAATTTTATCGAACAACTTTGATTCCCTAAGCACAGGACCGTCAGGAATTTCAATATACCCCGCATTATTCCATTCATCATCAGCAGATACAACAGGTTTGCCGTCAATGTTCGGAGTAATCAACGCTCTCGGGTATTTTGAAGGCTTTGTAACGGACAAATTAACCAAAGGTTCGTCTAAAAATGAAGGAATATCTAATTCTAAATATCTGTAAACGTTACTTAAATGAGTTCGGAACAGAAAATCAAAAATATTATCACGTCCCGAATCGTTCGGTTCGCCATACCACCAATACCAGTCACTGCCTTCACAAATCAATAATTCTCGTTGAGCAGCCAACAAATTCGGATTTTGCGGTTCACGTTTTGAATATTGAACAAAGTCATCTCGAACATGTTTCAAATATGCCCACGCCAAATCTTTTACTGGTTCATCAATCCAAAATTTGAAATTTCTGTTAATCCAAGACCCTGACTCAATCTTATTTAACGGCTTATCCTCTTTTGCTTTGTCCAAATAATCAGAAATCAAAACCGTTTCAAGTGTTTCGTCTTCGGTAATCAAAGAATACAGAATTTGCAAGAAAGAATCACTGTTTTGCGGATAATTTTCCCAACAGTTTTCCCCATCTAAGGCAATCGTCAACAAATGTTCTTTGTCAGGAGATGACAAAATTTTACTTTGTATAATCTTAATCCTGTCGTACAAATCATTAGCAGTTGCTTCAGGGTTGTGGTTTTGATATTCAAAACTAATCAGACTGGGAATTGTAGATTCCCTGAAAATCATCTTTATATCTGATTTTTCAGTATTCACTTTATATGATTTTAACAAATGATAAGGCTCGCTGATATAACCTTTAAAATCGTGTTCAAATTCAAAATGAATGGAATTTGCCAAAATACCTTCGTCGGAAATCGTCCACTTTACGCCTAAACTACTGAACATATCAAGCGTTTTAGGACTAACACAATGTTCTGAAGGCCAAATGCCCTGCGGACGTTTCCCAAAAACTTCTTCAATTCTGTCCATTGCCATTCGTGTTTGAAGTTCCGCATCTGCCTGAATATTCATCTCAGGAACGTCACCGTTTGGCATCGGATTTTTCTTGACGTTTTTAAAATCCAACAATATGGGCAAAATCGGGTGAAAATACGGACTTGTCGTAACTTCGATTTTGCCTTTTTTAATCAAACTTTTTATGCTCGGCACAATTTTTCTGATAAGTTCACGTTGAATTTCAAGAATATCAATTCTATCTTCCAAAGTGTAATTTTTGCCTTTTTTAACAAGTTTTTTCAACTTCGGATATTTTGAATAAAACGAATAATCAATCCAAGCTAAATTAAACAATGCCATTAAATCGGAATATTCCTGATTTGATAGCACGGAGATATCATTTTCACCTGTTTCTTGAACAATTTTGTATAACCTGTGATACTCCGCATTCGGAAGAATCATTGTTTGATAATTCGCATCAAAAAAGTTTGTTATGATGAAAAGTTTATCCTCGTCATTAAGTTGATTTTCAGGCTTTAAAGTCAATCTTGAATGAATATCGTGTGCTCCGTTTTCCGCATAATTTATAATTGCATCAACCAAAACCGGAACAAAATTGAAATTAAGCTTTAATTTGTCAAACTTTTTAGCCCACAAAACCATTCCCAAATAATCTTTTACGGCATGCAACCTTACCCAAGGCATCAAAAAATCACCGTTTTCATTCATTTGATAAACAGGCTGGTGCATGTGCCAATAAAACGCTATTGATAATTTTTTGGACTGACTCATCATACCTAACTCTATCCTTAATTCCATTGTAACATTTAAATATTTATAAACAAGCAGGCAAAAATTACGCAATATATCAGATTTTCAAGACTGCATAAACCGCATACTGCATAAGTGTAACAGTTGGTAACAAGAATAATCTAAAATTTTATGTTTCTGCTATACTATTAGTAGTTAAAACGGGTTGTAGATTTACCCTGAAGGAACAAACCTTAAACGGCTGAAAGGATAGAGTAGTATATGAAGAAACTTATGACTTTTTTAATGGTATTATTATGCGGAATGCAGAGTGCAAACGCAATGAATATTGATGCGTTTATGGATAAACATATTGCACCAATTTCCGATGCTGTAGCGAATTTGATATTTTTTCCGATATCAATTTTCGGTTCAAAAGTTCCTTTAATCATATTTTGGATTTTATTTGCCGGAATATTTTTCACAATATATTACAAAGGTATTGCAATTTGGGGCTTTAAACATGCCATTGACATCGTTGCAAAACCTGCCGAAAAATCAGAAAACGACAGTTGTGGTGAAGTTTCCTCTTTCCAAGCCTTGGCAACCGCTTTGTCAGGTACTATCGGTATCGGTAGTATTGCAGGTGTTGCGATTTCAATTTCTATCGGCGGCCCTGGAGCGGCATTTTGGATTTTTGTCGGTGCAATTCTTGGTATGTCAATAAAATTCGTTGAAGCAACTTTGGCGGTAAAATACAGAAGATTTTCCGATGCATTACATTGCTCACGGTTTAACCAGAAAAAATATGCGTTGGCTTGGTCAACCGCTTTCCGTAATCTTCGCAATCCTTTGTATCGGTGGCGGTATTACGGGCGGTAATATGATTCAAATTAACCAAACCGCTCACCAACTTATATTCATTACAGGCGGACAACACAGTATTTTTCACGGTTATGCGTGGGTAATCGGGCTTGTTGTAGCGGTTCTTATCGGACTTGTTGTTGTTGGCGGTATTAAAAGTATCGCAAAAGTTACAACTGTTCTTACCCCTACAATGTGCTTATTATACATTATTTCAGGACTTATCGTAATCGGAGCAAATATTACTCATATCCCTGCTGCATTTATGGAAATCGTTACGGAAGCGTTCCACCCTACAGCAGTTGCAGGCGGTATATTTGGTACAATTATTATCGGATTAAGACGTTCTGTTCAGTCAAATGAAGCGGGAACAGGGGCTGCTGCTATTGTTTATGCAACCTCTCAAACTAAAGAACACGTTTCTCAAGGTTTTGTAGCCTTGTTAGAAACCTTCTTAACAGGTGTACTTTGCTTATTCACTTCATTTGCCATTGTTATTACAAACGTTCTTAAAACAAGTGCTGTCGGACATATTTCAGGTATTGAACTTGCCTCTAATGCATTCCAATCAGTTATTTCATTCTTCCCGATTATCTTGTCTGCAATCGCAGTTTTATTCGCAGTTTCTACCTTGATTTCTTGGGCTTATTACGGACAGAAGGCTTGGACATTCCTTCTTGGTGAAGGCAAAAAACGTGTTCTTACCTTCAACCTTATTTATTGCTTGTTTATCGTAATCGGTTCTGCAATGAACGTTAAATCAATCATTGATATTACGGATGCTATGATGATTGCAATGTGCGTACCAAATATTATTGCTCTATACATCTTGGCTCCTGAAATTAAAAAAGATTTGAAAAACTATTGCCAAAGATATAAAATCGGAAAACTTGTTAACAGAAAATGGATTGCTGAATCTGAAAGTGCAGCAGTTCCTGTGAAAGAAATTATAGTTTCTGAAGAAGCAATTAAAGAAGGCATTATCAAAGACGAAGAAAAAAGCATAGGAGAAGATATATGGCAGACCAAATAATAGTAACAGTTTCAGGCGTTGATAAAGTAGGTATTGTTGCCAAAGTGACGGGTGTATTGGCTGAATATGAGGTTAATATCGAGGATATCAAACAAACTCTTATGCAAGGTCATTTTGTAATGTTTATGCTTTGCGATATTGAAAAATCAAAATATTCTTTTAAAGAAATCAAAGAAGCATTAACAGAAAGTGGAAAAGATTTTGGCATGGAAATCTGGGTTCAAAAAAAAGAAATTATTGATAATATGCACAAAATTTAAGTAGTTTATTTTAACGAGGCGGAGCCTGTGGCTCCGCCTTTTTGGCAGACTTTAGTTACTCCTATGCTTTACCTAACAGAAATACCCTTGGAAGTGTTTTATACTATCCGATAGGGGAATTTGGATATAGCCGAAGTGTATAATATAATTTCATTTATCTTTTTCGTTTAATACATATATAAATTGAAATCTTTTTCATACTTCCAGCTATTCTTAAAATTTTTGAGCCATAAGTCACTTATCGGCTCATTTTTTTATTTTTCCACCACCAAAGACTGGAATATAAAAGACACTTAAATTGATACTCTTGAGGGAGTTTCCAAAATAAATAAAAAAAAAGAGAAAGAGAAGAAATTTTGTAAGATTTTTACATAAATGTTCAGAAAGATAGTTGAGGAATTGACCTGTAATAGAGGAAATTTATAAAATATTAGTGAAAAGAACAGGATTTTGTGATATATTAAAGATGTTCGATGCGGGCATAGTTCAGTGGTAGAATGTCTCCTTCCCAAGGAGAAGATCGCGAGTTCGAGTCTCGTTGCCCGCTAATATTAAAAAAAGGTCTTTTTCTTCATTCAAAAAATATTTTACAGTTGATTACTATTTAAATATAATATTTTAGCCAAGTGGGGAATGCAATCACATATAAAATATGAAAAAATATTATTATAATACAGATAGGAGGATGAAAATGAATCAAGAAATGGTTAGCTCGTTACTGAGTGGATTGATAGGTGCACTTTTAGGAGGTCTTATAACTTATCTATCTACCTGCAAAGCAAATAAAAACAATATTGAACTTGCTGAACGTAAAGAAAAAAGAGAGATACGCTCGGTTGTTTTATCTATTGCTAATGAATTAACGTCATTACTTGAATCTTACGAAGAAGAAATGGATAATTTATATATAAATTTACCAAATAATAACTATTTGGAATGGGGATATACTATTACACAAGATTTTATGACAATATATAATAATAATGCAAACAAAATTGGACTTATTGAAAATGATAAAATAAGAATTCTAATTATTCAATGTTATATTCATCTAAAAAAATATATTGAATATCTTTTAAACTATGAACAAGAATTAAAAAGTTTTAATTGTAAAAGAAACTCATTTATTGGTTATATTTACCCACAACTTATAAATATAGAATGTGCAACAGCAAATACAACTCTTGAAATTAGTTACATAAAAGAGCAAGTATCACAAGATAATTGGGACCATTTACTAACCGGAAATTTGAATGAAATTCAAATAAGAACATTTATTAAAAGTGACAATCAGGCTATTGAAGATTTAATATATTTTTCTCAAGATTTAAAAGAAAAATATTTTGAATTAAAAAAACTCTTCAAAGAGACTATTGCTGAAATAGCAAAACATTACAATAACGTTTAAGTATGGATAAAATTCAATACAATTTTTATTTGTAACATATAAATAAGTAAAATACGACCGAACCGCATACGGTTCGGTCGTTTGAAGTTTTTTTGTCGATAATTCGACCAAATTTTGATTAACGTTTTGAGAATTGGAATCTCTTACGAGCTCTTTTTCTACCGTATTTCTTACGTTCTTTAACACGAGGGTCTCTTGTTAACAAGCCTTCTAGTTTTAGAACATTTTTGTATTCTGCATTTGATTTAACCAATGCTCTTGAAATACCGTGTCTGATAGCACCACATTGTGATACTACACCGCCACCTACAGCCTTAACTCTTACGTCATATCTGTCTTGAGTTTCTGTCAATACTAGCGGTCTATATACTAACATTTCGATTGCAGGTCTGTTTCCGATGTAATCTGTTAATTTTTTACCGTTAACAAAAATTCTACCTGAACCTTTTACCAATTTTACAACTGCGATAGAGGTTTTTCTACGGCCTGTTGCTTTGATTTCAGTATCTGCCATTATTTAGCCTCCTTTTCTAATACGATTGGTTTTTGTGCAGCATGCGGATGTTCTGCTCCTGCATATACTTTCAATTTGTTGAATTGTTCTGCACCCAATGTATTATGTTGTAACATACCTCTTACAGCGTGTTCAATAACGATTCTTGGATCTTTTTCCATCAATTCTTTGAAGCTTGCTGATTTCAAGCCACCCGGATATCCGGTGTGGTGTAAGTAAATTTTATCAGTTTCTTTTTTACCTGTAACTTTCACTTTCGCTGCGTTGATAACAATTACGAAATCACCGGTATCAACGTTTGGAGTGTATTCAGGTTTGTTTTTACCTCTCAAAATGTTTGCAACTCTAACTGCCAAGCGACCCAATGTTTCGCCGTCAGCATCAATTACATACCATTTTCTTTCAACTTCTAGAGGTTTTGCTGAATATGTTTTCATTGCATTTCTCCGTTTATTATCTTTAATACATTACTTTCATCAATGTTAATCCGTACGGACTAACTGTCATTCCCGCTTTTGTGCGGTCTTTGGCTTCCAAAACCATTTTCATGTGTTCAGAGTCCAAATTGTGTCCCTCTATTTCAAGAAGGGTACCGACTATAGTTCTGACCATATTGTACAAAAACCTGTTTCCTACAATATCTATCGTCACCTTGTCGCCGACTTTTGAAACTTTCGCTTCATACAAAATACAGATTTTGCTCGGGTTAAGCGTTCCGGCACTCTTGAAACTCGAAAAATCATGTTCACCCAGCAAGTAATTCAAAGACTTTTGCATTCTATCAACATCAGTTTTGAATTTTACTCTCATCAAATCGCCGTCAAACGCATTTTTACATCTTCGATTTATAAACTCAAATCTGTAATATCGTTTTTTTGCGGATTTCTAAGCAACAATCGTTTCATCAGTATCAAAATGAACTACCTGACCAAGAGAGTTAACTCCTTTATCTGTTCTACCGGAAAAAACTGTTTTTATCAGTCGGTTTTTATTATTTGAGGTTTTACCTCTTATCAAAGTACTGAGTGCTTTTTCAAGTTCTCCCTGCACAGTCGGAAAATCTGATTGTATTCCGTTTTCAAATTGAATTTGACTACCTGAATAATTCTTCCCTATGTACTGAACCTGAAAGGCGTATCGCATGGATTACACCAACTGAATCAATGCCATTTCAGAAGCATCACCACGTCTTGGTGGCAAGTGATAGATTCTTGTGTATCCACCATTTTTAGCAGAATATTGTTTGCCGATAATAACGAACAATTTTCTCAAAACGGTTTGTGATGCCAATTTTTTGTCTGCTTGTGGAGCATCAAATACTTCACCTGAAGTCAAGTCCATAAATTTACCTGTTTCTTTGTTGTAAATATATTTTGCTGCTTGACGAATTGAGTGAAGGTCCCCTTTTTTTGCAAGAGTGATAATTTTTTCAGCGTATGGTTTCAATGCTTTTGCACGAGCCATAGTTGTTGTAATTTCACCGTGTACAAAAAGTTCAGTCGCTAAAGAACGCAACAAAGCCTTTCTTTGGTCTTGTGCTTTTCCAAGCGTATGTTTTTTACACATATGTCTCATTTTTCTGTATCCTTTACTTAGTTAATTGTATTTCCTATAATTAACCGGAATTAACCGATTAAATCTTCTTCCACAGGGCTTGGAGCAAGGTCTAAACCGAAGTGGTGCAATCTTTCGATAACTTCATCTGATGACTTTTTACCGAAATTCTTGATATTTAATAAATCATGTTCTGATTTTTTCAACAATTCCGCCATAGAATTGATACTTGCTCTTTTCAAGCAATTATATGCTCTTACTGACAATTCAAGTTCTTCGATTGTCATTGTAGGAGTATCTTCAACTTCTGCTTCTTCAACTTCAGCTTCTTGCGGTGCGATAGGAGCAACTGCAGGTTGACCTGTAATTGAAGCGATTTGCATAAAGTGTTCAATAAGTAAATTTGATGCTTGGCTCAAGGCGTTTTGAACGTCTATAGAACCGTTTGACCAAATTTCAAGAGTCAATTTGTCGAAATCTAATGCGTCACCAACACGAGCACTTTCTACATTGTAGCTAACTTGCTTGATTGGCATGAAAGTTGCATCAATCGGCAATACATCGATTGTAGCATCTTTTGCATCTCTTGGAACATCATTTGGAACGTAACCTTTTCCTGTGTCAACGATAACGTCAGCATGGAATGAACCGCCGTCAGCAACAGTACAAATTAACCAATCAGGGTTAACAACTTTAACACCTGCAGGAAGTTGAATGTCACTTGCCAAAACCGGTCCCGGTCTGTCAACGTCAATTCTCAAGTGTTGTGATTCTTTAGAATCTGTTTTAACTACCAAACCTTTAAGGTTAAGCATAACGTCAATAACGTCTTCTAAAACACCCGGAATTGCTGTATATTCGTGAGTAATACCTTCGATTCTTGCACTTGTAACAGCCGTTCCTTCAAGACTGGATAACAGGACTCTTCTCAAAGAGTTTCCGACTGTAGTTCCGAATCCTCTTTCCAACGGCTCAATAACGAACTTTCCGTACTGCGAACCGTCAGAACTTGTTGTTGTATTAACACATTTAATTTTTAATTCCATTCTTTTATTCTCCTAGTTATAATCTGCTTAATTGTTAGTTTTATAAGTTAATGCTTATTACTTACAATTTCTATTTAGAATAATATTCAATTACAAGTTGTTCCTTGATTTCAGAATCTAATTCTTCTCTTTCCGGAATTCTGTCGAATGTAATTTTTAATGCTTCTTTATCGATTGTCATCCATGCCGGAGCACAAGCCATATCAATCATACCGATTACATCGTTCAAATATTTTGAACTTTTTGATTTAACGGTGATTACATCGCCTGCTTTAACCAAATAAGAAGGAATATCAACTTTATTACCGTTTACAAGAACGTGACCGTGGTTAACGATTTGTCTTGTTTGTTTACGAGTGATACCAAAGCCTGCTCTGAACAATACGTTATCCAATCTTGATTCAAGAAGTTGAAGCAAAATAGTACCGGTAACGCCTTTTCTTCTTGCAGCTTCGTTATAATATCTTACGAATTGTTTTTCACTTACCATGTAAGTCATTCTGATTTTTTGTTTTTCAGCTAAGTGAATTGCATATTCAGAAAGTTTTTTTCTAACAGCACCGTGTTGACCTGAAGCTGTTTGACGCATAGAAGTTGTTAACTTCCTATTTGACAAATCTTTAACTTTTTTATTTCTGAATAATTTATTCATTGGTCCTGTATATCTTGACATTTTATAATTTCTCCTTTTCTTGTGCGGGGCATCTATGGTTTGCGTTTTGGACTATAAACACAAGCCCCCGCCTAAACTACATTAATTAAATTGTTTTGTATAAACTGCACTCAAGCAACTAATTATACACGTCTTTTCTTAGGAGGACGGCAGCCGTTGTGAGGAATTGGAGTAACGTCTTTAATAAGAGTGATTTCCAAACCTGCAGCTTGAATAGCTCTGATAGCTGTTTCTCTGCCTGAACCCGGCCCTTTGATGTGAACTTCAACTTTTTTCATGCCTTGGTCGATTGACTTTTTAGCAACCATTTCAGCTGCTGATTGTGCTGCGAACGGAGTACCTTTTCTAGCACCTTTAAAACCTGAAGCACCTGCTGTTGCCCAAGCAATAGCATTACCTTGTGTATCAGTAGAAGTTACTATTGTATTATTGAAAGTTGATTGAATATGTACAACTCCCTGCAATACATTTTTCTTTTCTTTTTTCTTTGTTTTTTGTGGTCTTGCCATTTTTTTATCCTTTATCTTTTTACTTTTTATATTTCTTTTCCCGCCTGTGCAATCAAAGATTGCTACGTTCATTTCACTTTCGTTTAATCAACAACGGCGGCATCGTAGGGTTGCACCCTGTGCGTATTGCTCATCGCAATCCGATACCGGCTCACACCGGCTTACGCATTACTTTTTCTTAGAAACCGGTCCTGTTTTCTTACCACGTTGAGTTCTTGCGTTAGTTTTAGTTCTTTGACCTCTGCAAGGAAGTTTACGTTTGTGACGCATACCTCTGAAAGAACCAATTTCTTGTAAACGTTTAATGTTCATAGAAATTTCACGTCTCAAGTCACCTTCAATGTGGTAATTAGACAATTCGTTTCTTAATTTTTTAATATCATCATCTGTTAAATCGTCTGTTCTTAAATCCGGAGAGATACCCGTTGCAGCCAAAATATTTTTAGCTCTAGTTGGTCCTATACCGAAAATGTAAGTTAATGCTACTTCCATTCTTTTGTTACGAGGTAAATCTACCCCTACTAATCTTGCCATTTTTTTCTCCTTTACTTGTTGTTAGATTTTTTTGGATATGAGGCTTAAATACTTCCTCACCATTGACTGATTGTGTCCGTCAATTCGACATTTGTCTGTTTTCCTTCACACTTACAAGGGAAAATTAACCTTGTCTTTGTTTGTGTTTAGGGTTTTCACAAATAACTGCGACTCTGCCTTTTCTTTTAATAACTTTGCATTTGTCACACATTGGTTTTACTGATGTTCTTACTTTCATTTTCTTTTCCTTTATATGTTTGTTTGTAACGTGAGATTTTACTTTAATCTGAAGGTAATACGACCTTTTGTTAAGTCATAAGGTGTCATCTCAACCTTCACTCTGTCACCCGGTAAAATTCTGATAAAGTTTTTTCTGATTTTTCCCGAGATATGTGCCAATATTTCATGATCGTTTTCAAGCTTGACCCTGAACATTGCATTCGGCATAGATTCTACAATCGTGCCTTCTAATTCTATTACGTCTTTTGCCATAGTTTCCTCATTTTTCGGCTTGTAAATCAGCCCACAATACATGAGCTTATGCTATTTATCATACTTGCAAAATATTTGTTTGCAAGCGATGATTTTGTCTTTCTTAACAGTAATACACATGTTTTCGGGTTGTTTGTTTATTTAAACTAACAAAACTTCAATAAATAAGCAGACTTGGCGGAACTTCAATCATTTAAACGATTTTCTATATTTTGTAAATTTTTATTAAGAGAATTTAATGTGTGCAATTTTTATTAAACAATCATTCAAGAATATTAAACCCAAGGAAATAAATTAAGCCTGCAAATTTCTTGCAAGAAGAACAAAATCGTGATAAAATTTGAACTATGACAGGAAGTGTAGAGGTTGTAACAATAAAACGAATGACTCCCAAAGACATTGACGGAGTTATGCAGATTGAAGCCAGTGCATACGGCGACCACCATTGGTCAAGAGCATCATTTCTGAGCGAAATCAGTAACGAATTGGCTCATTATTATGCACTAAAGACTGCTGACGGGTTTTTGGCAGGTTACGCAGGTTGTTGGCACATTTTGGAAGAGGCTCACATCACAACCATCGCAATTCATCCTGATTACAGACGGCGAAATTTCGGACAAGCCTTACTCACGAAAATAATTGATGATTGCTACAAAGATTTAATAAAATACATAACTTTAGAAGTCCGAGTCAGCAATACTCCTGCAATAAATTTGTACACAAAATACGGCTTTTCTTCATTTGGAACACGCAAAGGCTACTATCAGGACAACAACGAAGATGCCTTAATTATGTGGACTAAAAACATATTTTTTGACGAATTTAAAAACGGCTATGAACAAACAAAAACAGTATTAAAGGAGCAAATTACAATAAATGAATGACGAAGTCTTAATACCTCAAATGACGAGAGTTGACAAATATAAAAGACACAAGATTAAGATTCCGTTTTCAAATCTTGTTTTTATCGGTACGGCAATCATACTGTTTATTTGCTCAACATTTGTTAACATAAACATTAAACACTACATATTACCGACAGAAATTTTCTCAAGTGCAAATCTGACATCAGACGATTTTATTTACAGTTTTTGCTTAATTCCGCAAATTCCCGTAGTGATGTTCGTTGCATCTGTTTTAGGCAGGGGAATGACCTCAACAAGCCTGTTTTTGTATATTTTGTTAGGATTATGCGGTCTTCCGATTTTTGCACTCGGCGGTGGAATACATTATATCGGACAGTTTGGATTTGGTTATATATTAGGATATTTGCCAGCCGTTGCGATTGCCTGCAAATTTTTGCAAGAAAAATACAGTTTTCCTAACATGATAAAAGCGGCAGTTTGCGGAGTTTTGACAATTCATATAATCGGAATACTTTATATGATAGTTGTTGCATTGTTCAGACACGCAGGCGGAGCGTTTATCGGCGGTTGGATTGGTTCTCAAAGCGGATTAAAAATTATTTATGACATCTTGAGTTCATTTATCTTAATCCTCATCGGAAAGTATTTAAACGAGGGCTTAAGTTACATTTCCCATTAACCTTGCTAACATACGTTTAATATGCTACAATGAACCTTGAAGACGGAGTAAGAGTATGAATTTTTTAAAATATATTATGGATTTACCGATTTTAATCGTTCTAATCGTTTTTATTTCCTCTACAATATATTGTTATTCAAAATATGCTCAAACTGGCAAAAATTTGAATATATTAATAGATTTTATGAGCAAATTCAAACGCAACGACTTGAATTTCCGGTTCAAAGAAATTGACAACTGGATGATGAGTAACCCTTATTTTTCAACCGCATGGCTGGAATTTAGAAACACTTTGGTATTTTCGGAATCTGTTGCACTAAAAGCGGACGGAAAAGATGTTGCGTATAAAGACATTTCAACAACAGTTCAAAATGTTCAGACAACCTCTGACCCGTTGTACTTTTTCAATGAAGAGTCTTTGGTAACGTCAAAATTTAACTTCAAAATGGTACAAACAATGCCAACAATTTTGACAGGTTTCGGTCCGCTATTCACCTTTTTAAATATTGCAATCGCTTTCGGGAAAATTGATTTTTCATCACAAGAAAAAACAATCGCCTCAGTTTCAAGCTTTATGGTAAGCATGCAAACTGCAGCACTTGTTTCCGTATTTGCAGTAGGTTCGTCTTTGATTTATTTGATGATTGAAAGATATATGTACAACAAAATGTGCAAAACTCCGTTGAATAAAATCCAAGAAATTATGGGCGGCTTGTTTGCGAGCGTTTCGGCTGAAAAATTCTTATACGAACTGTTAAGAGAATCAAAAATTCAAAACAATTCAACAGGTAATTTGGTTTCGGCAATTCCGAACGAATTTAAAACAGCGTTCAATGCAAGTATGGCAACAAACCTTGTTCCGTACCTTGAAAACCTTATCTTCGGGTTAAATCAATTAAATAAACAACTGAAAGAAACAATGACGGTAAAAGAAAATAAAGATGTTGTTGATGAATTATTTTAAAGGAAAAGAATGTCAATAAAATTTCTAAAAAAGAATAATGCGAACGGCTCGGAAGAAAATATCTTTTGGGTAACAATGGCTGACCTTTTGCTAGGTTTAGCAATCATTTTCATTACACTTTTCGTACTTGCAATGACAGGATTTTCACAACAAAACATTCAACAACAAAAAGTTCAAATGGAAGTTTCACAAAAAATAAACTCAGAACTTCAAAAGGCAAATATCCAAGCGGATATTGACAAAATGTCGGGGGATTTGAAGATTTCGGACGTGGAACTGTTTGAATTGAACAGTTATGTACTGTCTGACAACGGGAAGAAACTTTTGGATAAACTTGCTCCGATATATATCAATTCGATTTTTGCGGACAAGGAATTGGCGGAACAAATCCAATATATCGTTGTTCAAGGGCATACGGATTCACAAATGTTTGCGGGTGTAAACTCAAAAGACGAACAATTTTTGCGAAATATGGACTTGAGCCTAAAAAGAGCAAATGCGGTTACGGAATATATGTTCAAAACGCATTATAACAAAGCCTATGCTGACAAGTTGAGAAAAATCGTTGTAGTGGAAGGCAAAAGTTACAATGAACCCGTACTTGTCAACGGAAAAGAAGATTACGACAAGAGCAGACGTGTTGAACTCAAATTAAAAGTAAAAGATTGGAATGTTTCAACAGCATTAGGATTAAAGAAAGAATAGGAAAATGATAGATACAGGAAATATTTTAGAAACAATAAACATGGTAAAACTATACAATCTTGATATCAGAACAGTGACACTGGCACTGAGTTTGAGAGATTGTATCTCGGAAGATATTGATGTTGTTTGTGAAAAAATTTACAGCAAAATTCAAAAATACGGAAAAAATTTGGTGGAATACGCTGATGAACTTGCTGATGAATATGCAATTCCAATCATAAATAAAAGAATTGCAGTTACTCCGATTGCGTTCATCGGAGAATCCTGCAAAAATCCCGATTATGTAAAAATCGCAAAAACACTTGATAAAGCGGCTCAAGATGTAGGCGTAAACTTTATCGGCGGATTTTCGGCACTCGTTGAAAAGGGCTGCACAAACGGTGATAAAAAACTTATTGAGAGCATTCCCGAAGCACTTACTTGCACTGAACGCTTGTGTTCTTCAATAAATTTAGCCTCTTCAAAAGCGGGCATAAATATGGAAGCCGTATTAAAGATGTCCGAAATTATCAAAAAATCGGCAGAATTGACAAAAGACCGTGACGGAATCGGTGCGGCAAAACTCGTGGTATTCTGTAATGTTCCCGGGGATAACCCGTTTATGGCAGGTGCGTTCTGCGGAATGGGAGAACCGGAATGTGCGTTGAATGTCGGAGTTTCAGGACCGGGAGTAGTCAGAGCAGCAGTTGATGCGTTACCGAAAGATGCCGATATGAGTACACTTGCAAACAAAATCAAGGAAATTGCATACAAAATCACATCTACTGGCGAACTTGTAGGCAGAAAGTTAGCAAAGAAATTAGATATTCA
>SFZC01000089.1 GCA_004558955.1 bacterium
TTAGCGAGCAGCACGAGCCTTACGAGGGTGCGTCCCCCTTGTGGGGAGAACTCGTTTATTGCGAAGATTGCTTGAACAACAAACACGAGTGAGCGACCACTTCTGCTCTTAATAAATAAAGAGCCAGATAAAAATCTGACTCTTTATGGAGCGGGAGACGAGGCTCGAACTCGCGACATCCTCCTTGGCAAGGAGGCATTCTACCACTGAATTACCCCCGCTTATTGGGTACTTCTTTATTGTACATGCTAAAATTTAAAATGCAAGCATTTTTTATTATTTATTTTAAAATGTTCTATAAAAGGTTGTCAAAACACCGTAATTACAAAGTTTATTCCTTCACTCCACCTTGTAAAATATCGCTTATAAAATACTTTTTACCAAGCAAAAACACACCGATTACAGGCAAAGTACAAATCGCAGAACATGCCAGCAGGTCACCCCACAAGGTAACTTCTCGAAAACTTCCCTTAAAAATAGCCAAGCCGACAGGAAGTGTTCGCATGCTTTCAGAATTTGTGATAATTAACGGCCACAAAAAGCTATTCCAAGTTGTGACAAAAGTAAAAATCGCAAGCGTGGCAACTGCAGGCATTGCAAGCGGCATAACGATTTTGAAAAACGTTTCATACAAATTACAACCGTCAATTTTTGCTGCTTCTTCCAAGTCTTTCGGAAACCCTAAAAAATATTGACGCATCATAAAAATTCCAAATCCGCCAAACAATCCGGGTAAAATCAAGGCTTGATAAGTATTAACCCAATGTAAAAGTCGCATCAGGAAAAATAGCGGGATTATATTAACTTGTGGCGGAATAAGCATTGTAACAAGGACAATCAGGAACAATTCGTTTCGGAATTTGAAATGCAATCTTGCAAACGCATACCCCGCAAGCGTTGATATCAAGACTTGTCCAATCGTAGTTGCAAGTGATACAAACAAACTGTTTGCAAAATATTTCCAAATAGGAATTTTCTCAAACACATTTGAGTAATTTTCTAATGATAATGAAGAATAAAAGAGTTTTCCACCCTGATTAAAGATTTCACCGTTCGGAACAAAAGAAAGGTTTAGCATTGCCCAGTAAGGATAAAGCATACTTAACGCAATCGCAAACAACAACAAATAACCTACTGTTTTACGCCATTTAATCATAAACAAATTATAACATTAATAATGGACATAATATAATAATTATTGTAAAATTAGGGAATGAAAAAGATTAATTTTAATTCGGCAAGTTCTGCATACATAACAGGTATTTTGATTACCGTTGTTGCAATATTTATCATCAGCGGAGTAGTTTTCCTTGTTTTGCTTGCAAATAAGTTAGACACGGTAATGAGCAGCCCGTCTGCAATCACTTACACATATTTCATGATGATTATGGACAGGGTAATTCTATTTGCGTTTATTTTTGCAGTGCTTCCATTGTCGTTTTATCAATGGTTCTCAAAAGATACAAAACTCAGTACAGACAAAACAGTTTCCTTAATTTCGGGTTTCGTAATTTTTGCATTTATTTTAACATTTATAAGCGGAGAACTTCACTTTTTAGACAAATATAAAGAAGGCAAATTAGAAAATTCAAAACTATTTTCCTCACATCAAATTGAAATGCAAATTTTTGACAAGATGTTAAATAATTCCACAAACGTACGTTAATTCTGAGATTTTGCCAGAAAACCACAATTTTAATAACCCAAAAGATTAAATAATAATTAAAATACGCTGACTTTATTCAAAAATGTATTAAACTATAATTAAAGTTAAGAAATTATTTGAATGGAGTTGATGTATTATGTTAGATTTTGACAAGTTTACAAATTATTCGCAGGAGATGTTATCAGCCTCAAGTGCGTTAATGGATTCTTATAAAAACACCCAACTTGAACCTGAACACATACTGCTTGCAATGGTAAAAGATGACGGTCCCGCCAAAGATTATTTGACGGAATTGAAATTACTTAATCAAAATTTTATCAACAAACTTGTAGCAAAAGTTGAGGGATTTCCAAAGCTTTCAGGCGGCGTGATGAACTCGCAAGGACTTTATTTGTCGGCAGATTCAAGAAGATTACTTGAACTTGCAATGGAGCAGGCAAAACTTATGAAAGATGATTATGTCGGAATTGAGTCAATCTTACTTGCGATGACAAAACTTGAAAATTCACCGATAAAAACATTATTGGCGGATTTTGGAGTTACCGGGAATTCCGTACTAAATGCAATGAAGAAAATAAGAGGTAATAAAAAAGTGGATAGCAAAAATGCAGAAGAAAATATGAAAGCACTTGAAAAATATTCAACAGACCTGACAGATTTGGCAAAGAAAGGTAAATTAGACCCTGTAATAGGCAGAGATGAAGAGGTTAGAAGAATTATTCAAGTCTTGAACAGAAGAACCAAAAACAACCCTGTTCTAATCGGTGAACCCGGTGTCGGTAAAACAGCAATCGTTGAAGGACTTGCACAACGTATAATTCGTGGTGATGTTCCAGAAAGTCTAAAGAACGTAAAATTAATTTCACTTGATATGGGTGCACTTGTTGCAGGTGCAAAATTCAGAGGAGAATTTGAGGAACGTTTGAAAGCCGTATTAAAAGAGGTTGAAAATTCAAACGGGGAAATCGTAATGTTTATTGATGAATTGCACACCGTTGTCGGTGCAGGCTCTACAGAAGGTTCAATGGATGCCGGTAACCTGTTAAAACCGATGTTGGCAAGGGGTGTTTTGAGAACAATCGGTGCTACAACAATCAATGAATACCGTAAATACATTGAAAAAGACCCTGCATTGGAAAGAAGATTTCAACCCGTACTGGTTAATGAGCCATCAGTTGAAGATACAATAAGTATTTTAAGAGGCTTGAAGGCTAAATACGAAGTCCATCACGGGGTTAGAATTTTGGACAGTGCAATCGTTGAAGCCGCAAAATTGTCAAACAGATACATAACAGACAGATTTTTGCCTGATAAAGCAATCGACTTGATTGATGAAGCGGCAAGTTCTCTTCGTATTGAAATTGATTCAATGCCTGAAGAAATTGACTCTATGTTACGTCAAAAAATGCAATTAGAGATTGAACGAGAAGCCTTGAAAAAAGAAACCTCAGACGAAGCAGCACAAAAAGTTGAAACTATTTCAAAACAGGTTGAAGAATTAGACGGCAAAATCAATGTCTTAAAGGATCAATGGGAAAAAGAAAAGAGTTCAATCACCAACGAAGCCGACATCAAAGACGAAATCAACAGCGTTAAAAATAAAATTGAAGAAGCCGAACGTAACACTGATTTACAAACCGCTGCAGAATTGAAATACGGAAAACTTCTTGAACTTGAAAAACAACTGAAAGAATGTCAAAACAAAGAACATACCGATAACAAGTTATTAAAAGAAGAAGTTTCGGATAACGATATTGCGGAAGTTGTTTCAAAATGGACGGGAATTCCTGTTGCAAAACTTGTTGAATCTGAAAAGAATAAGTTATTACACATGGAAGATATCCTTCACAAACGATTAATCGGTCAAGACGAAGCCGTAGTCACTGTTTCAGATGCAATCAGACGTGCAAGAGCAGGTTTGAAAGACCCGAAAAGACCTATCGGCACCTTCTTATTCTTAGGACCTACAGGTGTAGGTAAAACAGAACTTGCTAAAACACTTGCAGAATTTATGTTCAATGATGAAGATGCGTTGATTCGTATTGATATGTCAGAATATATGGAAAAACACAACGTTGCAAGACTTGTCGGTGCTCCTCCGGGATATGTCGGATATGATGAAGGCGGTCAATTAACGGAAGCAGTAAGACGTAAACCTTATTCTGTTGTATTGTTTGATGAAATCGAAAAGGCTCACCCTGATGTCTTCAACATCATGTTGCAAATCTTTGATGACGGCAGATTGACGGATTCAAAAGGCAGAACCGTTGATTTCAAAAACACCCTTATCATTATGACAAGTAACATCGGTAGCGATATTATTCTTGAAAACACGTTGAATTCATTAGTTTCACCTGAACAGTTCAGCAATACAAAGGACGAAGTTATGAATGTATTACGTCAACACTTCAAACCAGAATTTTTGAACAGAATTGATGAAACAATCTTCTTCAAAGCCTTGTCATTACAACAATTAAGCAAGATTGTAGATATTCAGGCAGATTATTTGAGAAAAATGTTGAAAGAACAAGATATCAACTTTGAAATCACCTCAGAAGCCAAAGAATATCTTGCAACTCAAGGATTTGACCCGATATACGGTGCAAGACCGTTGAAACGTGTAATTCAACAATCGTTAGAGAACCCGTTGTCTAAAAAATTGTTATCACAAGAATTTACACACGGGGACACCATAGAGGTCGGACTTGATAACGATACCTTGACCTTTAACAAAAAATAATTTGTTTTAGGCATAAGTGTAGCGGCGGAACTTTGTTCAAAGTTCCGCCGTTTTGAATTGTTATAGAACATTTTAAATAACGCCGTTGATATAGCAATACCGACCTTCTTTTATAGTTGCTATGTAGGTATTTCCTACCTTTTAACGTTTTGCAAGTATGCCCAATCGACATTCTACCCAAAAAGATTGTCCCTCTATAAAAAACTCCTCAAAAAGTCTCCCTGAAGTAACTGGGGCGAACTTCACAAAACTCACGTCTTTCTGAAAATTCAAATTCGAAAAGCGACTGATTAAATCAGCCGCTTGTATATATAAAAACTTAAATTTTATTACTAAGGTTTAAATTAGCTCAATGCCATTAAAGCTTTTACTGAACGAGCATTTTCTTTAACTTCTTCATCGAAACTTTCTGAAGAAATTGTGTTTTCCAAAATCTTCATAGCTTCTTCTTTGTTTTCCAAAGATAGAAGTTCGTTGATTGTACTCATAGCAACAACTGTTGACATATCATTAATACCTTTTCCTCTGTTAGAGATTACAACTGACAAAGAGTCGTGTTCGTTTCTTTTTACCAAAGCACGAGAGGTCAATTCTCTAACTTCATCAATTGAAGAATTAGTACCGATTTCTTCCAAAACTGCTACTGAATCAGGATTTGGGTTAATTGTTAATGATTCAATAATATTGCTTACTTTGTTAAAGTTTTTGTTATTTTTCATATTGTTATCCATCTGCAATTCTCCTTCTTACGCAGCCTGTACCATATCTGCCTCAAGTGCAGATAATGCTTCTGTGAACATCGGTTTTACTTCTGACTTAGGGTCCATTTTTGACATTTTGCTGATTTCTCTTTCTCTGCTGTTTACAAAGAAGGATTTAATATCTCTACCTAATACATTCTTAGCACCGATAAGCGTTCCTTCCATTGAAACTTCTTTATTTAGTAAGTTTTTAGCACCTTCTAAAGATCCGTTCAATGAAATTTCTTTGTTTCCGATTTCTTGAATTTTATTCCAAGCACTTACCAAACCTTGTTTCATTCTGTGACCGAATTCCATAATGCTTTCGATACCTTCATGGAATCTGTTACCAAAATCGCTCAATGAACCTACAAATGTAGAGTAAATTCTTTTTGAACTTGCTGTTAAGTTACCTGTAAAACTAACTTTGTTATTATCAACCTTTTTGCTTGATTCAAAAACATCTTCTGTCAAAATGTTTTTTTGAAAATTTGAAGCAGCAAAAGGATTACTTGTTCTTGATGTACTTTGTTCGCTCTTACTTGTATTAAAGATACGATGACTGATTTGGGTTATTCTTTCTACTGTTGACATAATTAAACCTCTTTCCTTAACTATCCACGTTAAAAGTTTATCAGTAGATTGTTTTTATTAAATCCACCTTTTGAATGATTTGTGCTAAAATAATTCTATGAGTTATAAGAATTTGGAAGAATTAATATCAATTATTGAAAAACTGAGAGCACCGAACGGGTGTCCTTGGGATAGAGAACAGACGCATTATTCACTTCGTCCGAACATGATTGAAGAAGCCTACGAAGCGGTTGATGCGATTGACGAAAACGACATGCCACACCTTAAAGAAGAATTGGGTGATGTACTTTTGCAAGTAGTTTTGCACTCTCAAATTGCAAAAGAAGAAGGTGCGTTTGACATTGAAGATGTTGCCCGTGAATTGAATGAAAAACTTATTCACAGACACCCACACGTCTTTGGCAACGCTAAAATCAACAATTCGCAAGACGTACTTAATGCTTGGGATAAATTGAAAGCGGAAGAAAAAACAGAAAGAATTTCCGCAATGGACGGTTTATCCAAAAGCCAAGCCGCACTGATTGCAGCACAAAAGATGTCAAAAAGAGCCGTTAAGCAAGGTTTTGAATGGGCATGCGAAGAGGATTTGTATGACTGCATAAAGTCAGAATACGAGGAATTTAAACAGGCAAAAACGGAAGGCGATAAACTTCACATGGAAGACGAATTTGGCGACATTCTGTTTGCTACGGTAAATCTTGCCCGCTGGAATAAAATTGACGCAGAACAAGCCTTGCTAAAAGCGAATAAGAAATTTGAAGCACGTTTTCGAAAAATGGAAGAACTTGCAACAAAACCGCTAAAAGAATATTCGCTTGAAGAATACGACAAATTATGGAAACAGGCAAAAAAAGAGTTATTAAAAGGTGAATAAAACTTATGAAAGACGTACAAAACTCACAAGATAACAGAAATGTAGATATCCAAAAAGTAGGGATAAAGCACGTTGAATTACCTTTGATAATTCAGCGAAAAAACAATTCTGACCAAATAGTTTCAGCCCACGCAAGAGTTTGCGTGTCACTTCCGAGAAATTACAAAGGCACTCACATGAGCAGATTCATTGAAACTTTGAACGAATGGAGTACAAAAAATCTCTTGGGCGTTGATATTAAGGGTTGTATTGAAAAAATCATCAAGAAATTACACGCACAAAGCGGGGAATTAGAGTTTAATTTCAAATATTTTATCAATAAAAAATCGCCTGTAACAAAACTTGCAGCACCCATGTGCTACGATTGTTCTTTTGAAGGCAGAATAAACGAGCAAGACGGTTACAAATTTATACTGGGAGTAAAAGTCCCTGTAACCACGTTGTGTCCGTGTTCTAAAGAGATTTCCGATAACGGGGCTCACAACCAACGAGCAATGATTTCTGTTAAGATTTCTTATGATGAAACAGAACAGGTTTGGTTGGAAGATTTGATTGAATTGATTGAATCTTGTGCCTCTTGCCCTGTTTATCCGCTTCTGAAACGTCAGGACGAAAAATTCGTAACAGAAAAAGCGTGGGAAAACCCGAAATTTGTGGAAGATGTATTGCGTGATGTAGTGGTAAAACTCCGCAACCACCCTGTAGTAAAAGAGTTTGAAGTTGATTGCGAGGCCTTTGAAAGCATCCACAACCACTCCGCTTGGGCTTACCAACAAGAAGCGAAGGCATAAAATATTTGTTAAAAATGGACAAAAGTAGTTAGTACTGAACAACTTTTCTATTTATATTCTGGATTGCCACGACAATCTTACGATTGTCTTGGATTTTGGCAGGTCGGACTATTTTGTTCGCATTAAACGGCATTACAGTTTTACAAACTTTCAGCCTCTGCTCACAAAATTCAACGCAGTCCTCCCAAGGACGTGTTTGCTACGCAGCACACTAGCCAAAATCCGCGTCTCGCAATGACGCAAAATTCATTAAATACCCGCCAATACCGTCATTGCGAGCGATTAGCGAAGCAATCCGGTGTTATATTTCAACACAAAACACCTCTCGCTAAACCAAACGTGGTCGGAATTGCTATTCCGACATTTAAAATCACGCTGTTTGCATAGCAATGCCAACAGACTTTTCTGCTAAAAAATCGTTCATGAAACACACTCAAACAGATTCCGGATCGTAGTCCGGAATGACTATTTAATAAGCCTAGCAAAAATTCTCGTCATTCTGAAAACTTAGAAAATTTATGCGAATGCAATGAGCATTTAAATTATATTACTGAAATCATCAAGCGGTTTTAGTTCAATTTTTTCACCGTAACGTTTTTCTAACGCCAACGCTATCAAATAATCAGCAAAATGAGGATTTTTTGGCAACAACGACCCGTGAAGATATGTTCCGAAAACATTCTTATATCTTCCGCCTTCATGCCCGTCTTTACCATTATTTCCATTTCCAACAAAACTTTTCCCCAAAGGTTTTGTATCACCTTGCAAATATGTTAATCCGCTATGATTTTCAAATCCGACCAAAGTTTTCGGTTCAAGAAAATCAGTTTCTACCGTAACATTTCCGATAAATCTCTTATTCCCCGCAACAGTATAGGCATCCATAAGAGAAATTCCGTTTAACTTATCTTTTCCGTGCGGTTGATAATAATGTCCGAAAAGTTGATATCCACCGCAAATTCCCAAAAATACCGCTCCGTCATCACGTTGAGAAAGGAATTCGTTTTTGTGCGAATAAAGTTCTGCAGCGACATCTTCCTGTTGCTTATCCTGTCCGCCACCGATAAAATACAAATCATGATTACCAATTTTGTCACCGATATTTATATTTTCAAATTCAACAGTAATTCCACGCCACTGACAGCGTTTTGTAAGTGTTATAACATTTCCCAAGTCACCGTATAAATTCAACAACTTTGGGTACAAATGTGCGATTGATATAGTAAGATTCTCGTTTTCCATACAAAAATTATAACACTAATAAATTAGACGAAAAAAGATTAAGTAAATGTAACAATATTTTGAATTTTGAAATTAATATATACAAATTTGTATATTTTTAAAGTTTAATATTATTAGTTTTACAAACGAAACCTTCGGGTTTCGCAAACAAAAGGGAGAAAATAATGGAAACATTAGAAAAAAAGAGATACTCCACTACGGAGTTTGTTGGCGGAAAATGGCAACAAGAAATTAACGTAAGAGACTTTATTCAAAAGAACTATACTCCTTATGACGGAGATTCAAGCTTTTTGGCAGGCCCTACTGAAGCCACAACAAAATTGTGGCAAGAATGCTGTGACTTATTCAAAAAAGAAAGAGAAAACGGCGGTGTTTTGGATATGGATACAAAAGTTGTATCTACTATCACATCACACGGTGCAGGATATATTGATAAAGATTTAGAAACAATCGTAGGTATTCAAACAGATGCACCTTTGAAAAGATCTATGCAACCTTTCGGCGGTATCAGAATGGCTGAAGGTGCTTGCTCTTCTTACGGTTACACTGTTGACCCTGAAATTTCGGAAATCTTTACAAAATACAGAAAAACTCATAACCAAGGGGTTTTCGATGCTTACACTCCTGAAATGAGAAAAGCACGTCACGCAGCAATTTTGACAGGTCTTCCTGATGCTTACGGCAGAGGTCGTATCATCGGTGATTACAGACGTATTGCTTTGTACGGTATCGATAGACTTATTCAAGATAAAAAAGAACAACACGCATCTATTGACGGCGAAATGACTGCCGAAAAAATCCAATTAAAAGAAGAATTGGCAGAACAAGTTAGAGCACTTCAAGAAATGGCTGAACTTGGTAAAATCTATGGTTTTGATATTTCAAAACCTGCAAGAAACGCTAAAGAAGCAATCCAATGGTTATACTTCGGATACTTGGCTGCAGTAAAAGAACAAAACGGAGCTGCAATGAGTATCGGTAGAACTTCAACTTTCTTGGATATCTATATCGAAAGAGATTTAAAAGACGGTATAATCACAGAATCTGAAGCTCAAGAAATGATTGACCATTTCATCATGAAATTGAGATTGGTTAAATTCGCAAGAACTCCTGAATATAACGCATTATTCTCAGGCGACCCTACTTGGGTAACCGAATCAATCGGTGGTGTTGGTATTGACGGAAGACACATGGTTACTAAAAACTCTTTCCGTTACTTGCACACTCTTAAAAACTTGGGAACTGCTCCTGAACCTAACATGACAGTTCTTTGGTCAACAAGATTGCCTCACAACTTCAAACAATTTGCAGCACACATTTCAATCACAACTTCATCAATCCAATACGAAAATGACGACATGATGAGAGTAACTCACGGTGACGATTATGCTATCGCATGTTGTGTATCTTCAATGGTAGTTGGTAAAGAAATGCAATTCTTCGGTGCTCGTGCTAACTTGGCAAAATGTTTGCTATATGCAATCAACGGCGGTATTGACGAAAGATTGAAAGAACAAATCGGACCTAAATACAGACCTGTAACATCAGAATATCTTGATTTTGACGATGTTATGAGCAAATACGAAGATATGATGGAATGGTTAGCAGGCTTGTATGTTAACACATTGAACGTAATTCACTATATGCACGACAAATATT
>SFZC01000090.1 GCA_004558955.1 bacterium
GAGAAGCCCGTTATAATGCAGGACAGTTGATTTTGGAAGAAAATCCGGGGCTTGCCTACAGATATTTTGACAAGGTTTCAAAATCAGATATGGAAGACGGATACAAATACGCCTCAGAATACTTTAAGGCAAGAATTACCGCAACAAAAATAAGATATTCCGGCAAAAAACCGTCAGATAGAAAAATCAAAGAGGTTGAAGTTCCGTTTAGAGCATATTTAGAAAAATATCCTGACGGAAGATTAGCGGCTAACGTGGCTAGAACTTGGAAAAAGTTTAACCCGAAATTATCAAAATCCGACAGAATTTTAATTGCCCGTGCTTATACGCTTTCTAAAAATAATATAGAAGCAATGAATACTATTTCAACGATTCCGGAGAAAGATGTTTGGGCATTAAAGACATTGGTCTATTACAGTCGAAGAGATTACAAAAACGGAAACGCTCTCCTTGACAAATGGATTAAACAACAAAACAAAACTGTTTCAAGAAAAGATTTTAACCGTGTAATAGACGGGTATGTTGCTCAATATACGGAATCTACTGACAAATACAAAATATTATCAACCTTGTTAAATTCTGCAAAAGACCCTAAAAAAGACTATATTTGGAATTTAAAATGTAAATATTCCCCTGAAGGTGAAAAATATCCTTGTTACAACGGCTTATACAATTCTTTCCCGACAGGAGATTATTCCCGTAATGCCATGTTTAAAACTTTTTCTTACTCTTTGAAAGAAAGAAATTACCAAAAGAGCAGAAGCCTTGCCAATACTTATTTAGAAAAATACAGCAATTCAAAAGAGGCTCCAATGGTAATGTTTTGGGTGGCTAAAATCGACAATAACAGAGATATGTTTAACAATATTATTAAACAATATCCTGATTCTTTTTACGCATACCGTTCGTTCTGGATAACAAAAGGACTTAAAAGTGCAACTGTTAGAGGTCAACTCAAAAATAAACCCGTAGTTTACCCGTACAAAATGCCGGGGCTAAAAAGCACACTATATGCTTTGATGTGCGTAAATGATTATGAAATGATAAAAAAATATTCCGATGACAAATTCATTGAAAGTTGGGTAGAATACGAAAATGGCAACTATACAACTTCAATGATTATCGCACGGGATGCAATGTCAAAATTGCCTGAAAAACCTAACAAATCAGATTTAAGATGGCGTTTGGTTTACCCGCAGAATTATTTTGCACAAGTTAAAAAATATGCCTCTCAAACTCAGAATAACGAAGCCTTAATAATGGCAATATTAAGAGAAGAAAGCTCGTTTAATACAAAAGCACAAAGTGGAGTGGGGGCAATGGGTTTAATGCAACTTATGCCTGATACGGCACAAGATGTTGCAAGCAGAAATAAAATTTCACTGGAAACGATTTATCTTGTAAATCCTGAAATAAATATAAAATTAGGCAACCTTTATTATTCGGAACTTAAAAAAGGACTCGGTAACGATGATATTTCTGCAGTTGCGGCTTATAATGGCGGAATTGGAGCGGTTACGGGGTGGAAAAACAAGTTAAATTATTCTGATGTTGATGAATTTATCATACAAATCCCGTACGAGGAAACTCAATATTATATTGAAAAAATATTCGGAAGTTATTGGAACTACACAAGGATTTATCAGCGATAAATATCATATATTTGAATTATTACAAAATTGAAGAAAGTGCTAAAATATAATTATGAAGAAGATTTTAATTACACTAACGATATTAATAATAAATTTAATTATAACAAACCCTGCAAATGCTATTAAAATAGGGCTTTTAACCAATGTAGAAGAAGCCGGAATAGGGGTTAACGTCAACGGCAGAATGATTGACGTAAACACAAATAAAACAGTTTGTACGGCAGATGCAATGCGCGGTTACGTTATCGTTCCTTACAAAAATGCAATTGCAGTAAAAGCCGGTTCTCAAGTTTATTCACTCGGCACAAATGCCATTGTTTTGCGTACCGATAGTTACGGTTATGTAAGCACAAAAGGCAAATGGTATCACGGCAAATTGATGGTTAAAAATGTCGGCGGAAAACTTATTGTAATAAATGATATTGATTTAGAAAGCTATTTAAAAGGCGTTGTTCCATCTGAAATGCCTGCGAGTTGGGAATTTGAAGCACTAAAGGCTCAAGCAATCGCAGCAAGAAGTTTTGCACTTGCAAACTTAGGCAAACAGGCAAAATACGGATACGATTTGAAGGATAACACGGAAGACCAAGCCTACGGCGGAGCATCAGCAGAAACAAATATTACAAATAAAGCTGTTGATGAAACTCACGGACTTGTTTTAACTTATGATATGAAAATTATTTCGGCATACTATTCGGCATCTGCTGGCGGAATGACCTCAAGTTCGGTTTGGGGCGGTTATGCACCATATTTACATTCCGTTCCGTCTTTTGACGATAATGTTGCAAAAAACGGGCATGGTGTCGGTATGTCACAGCATGGGGCTAATAACTTGGCAAAACAAGGCTACAACGCTTACCAAATTCTGCAATATTTCTATTCAAACGTTAAATTTGCAAAATTAAACAAGGACACATAAGCCGATATAGCGTGATTTTCAGTGTGATATATCCTTGTATATATTATTATTACTAAGTTTTAAGCATTTTTTTCTGAAAAACCCTTGACAGACGTAACTTTAACGAGTATAATCAGCTAGTCGATATACGAACTCTGCGGAAATGGTACTTTCGTAGGTTTAAAAAGGAAGAAGGAGGTTCAGAATGAACAAAGAAGAATTAGTAAAAGAAGTATCAAAAAAATCAAAAGTTTCACAAAAAGCAACTGCTGATATTTTGGCTGCAACATTAGAAACAATCCAAAAAACAGTTTCTAAAGGTAAAAAAGTTACTCTAGTTGGTTTCGGAACTTTCGAAGCTCGCAAAAGAGCAGCAAGAACCGGTAGAAACCCTCAAACAGGTGCAGCTTTGAAAATCGCTGCTAAAACTGTTCCGGCTTTCACAGCAGGTAAAAAATTCAAAGAACTTGTAAAATAGTTTTTGAGAAAACGATTTAAAAACAGCAATCTTGTATAAGGTTGCTGTTTTTGTTTGTTTACAATTCTTGTCGGACGGCTTTTTTCGTGCTAAAATGATTTCACAAGAGAGTAATAAAAGAGGTATTAAATGAAAAGTTCGACTATAAGAAGATCCACACTATCGAAAGAAACAATGGAAGTTATTGAAAATTTGGCAAAGGAACAGGAAGAAAGCGGTTTACCGGGCGAATATGTAAGACCTGACGAAATCGAAACTTCAAACAAAGAAAACGAACCGAACGCAATGTCACAAGAAATCGACTTGTTATGGCAAAATTTCAAAACAAACCAATTCAATACAAATTCTCCGATTATAAATATTATTATAGGAATTATAATCGGTGTTGTTGCAACATTATTGGTACTATTCGGCATTAGTGCGTTATCTTCTGACGCTCCAAACACAGGCAAGAAAAGCAATTTTGGAATTGAAAGAATTTTCTCACACAAAAAAGCAGTAAAAGAACCGACACTTGAACAACAAGCGGCAGTAGAAGAACAGGCGGGAACTCAACAAAAAGTTTCTATTTCTGAAGAAAATGAAGAAATTGCACAAAATAACGAAGAGAAATCACAATCAGAAGAAAACGTTGATACTTCAAAAATGACTAAATATGTTGTTAAAAACGGTGACACCGCTGAAAAAATTATCAAAAATCATTACGGTACATATTCTGAAGAAAAAGCACAAATGGTTATGAAGGCTAACAATTTGTCATCACTCGACAGAATCAACATTGACCAAGAACTTTTACTTCCATAAGGAAAAACAAATATGAAAAAATTTGGCAAAGCATTAGGTATAGCGGCAATTTTGCTGGGTATGAGGTCAGTCGGCGCTTTTGCTCAAACGCCTGATTGGCACAACGGTTTGAGAACTCATTTTCTAAACAATGAAACTGTCATTATGGAAGTGAATATTCGTTCCTTTAACGCTCAGGATATTGACGGGGACGGATTTATTCAGGAAGATATCGGCGAAGTTCGAGGAAATTTTCTCAATGCAATAAACCGACTTGATGAGATAAAAAGTCTTGGTGTCAATACATTGCACATTTTGCCTGTCACTCCAACGGGAAAATTAAAAGCACTCGGTACTGCGGGAAGCCTTTATGCTGCCTAAGATTTTCAATCAATAAATCCTGATTTGGTTGATAAAACTTCAAACTTAACTCCTGTAGAACAGGCAAAAAAATTCATAGAAGAAGCCCACAAACGCAATATTTCGATAATTATTGACGTTCCTGCGTGTGCGTCTTACGATTTATACTTGCAACGACCTGATTTATTTGTAAGTAACCCATCAGGAGAACCCGTCATGCCTGCCGATTGGACGGATGTAAGACTACTTGCAACAGGTGATTCCGATAAAGTTGATGCTAACGTTTACGGATTATACAAAGATTTTGTCAAATTCGTAATAGACTTGGGAGCTGACGGAATAAGAGCCGATGTTGCTCACTGCAAAACACCTTTGTTTTGGAGGGAATTGATTGAATATTCAAGAACAAAAGACCCTGAATTTTTGTGGATTGCGGAATCTTCCGATTCTTGGCACGACTCAATCTCTCCACAAGCCGTATTCACACCTTATGACAAGTTATTGGAAGCAGGTTTTGACGGATACTACGGTTCATTTTTCAACTTGAAAGACTGGAAAACTTCAAAAGATTTGTATAAACAATTATCTTTTACGATAAACGACAATAAAAGATTTAAAGAACCTAAAAGCGTAATCGGAAGTTTCACGACCCACGACGAAGTCAGCCCGATACTACTCAAAGGTCCCGCACTTAGCGATATGATGATTTGGCTCAGTGCGACTTTACCGCTTAACACATACTTCCCTGACGGATTTCAAACAGGCGATGATTATATGTACAAAATGGGCAACAAATTAGCTACAACGTCAAACACCGATGACGATACATATTTTGTTCATCGTGGAAAGATTGATATTTTCAATTTTTCAAGAAAACCGGGCGGAACTAACACAACCTTGAAAAACAATTTGATGTTAAGTAATAACGTTAAAGCCGGGTTAATTCCGCTATTAAATTCGGGAACTTTTACTCCGCTAAAAACGAATAATCAAAAAGTTTTTGCATATTCTATTGAAAATTCGACAAAAAAAGTAATTACAATAGGAAACTTAGATTATGAAAATCCACAAAACGTAAGTTTCAAAATTCCGAAATATAACCCAAGATTTAAGGTTTTACCTATAAAAATCACGAACATGCCTGACATTAAAAAGGGTAAACTTTCAGCAACTCTAAACCCGGGAGAAATTGTAGTTCTGATAGTAAATGAGTTAATCTAAAAAATCTATTTTGTAATGTCTATCAAATCACTAATTTTGCAATCCAAAAATAAACAAATCTTTTCTACCGTATCTAGGGTAATATTTGTTCGTTTACCTCGAATTATTTCGGAGATTTTAGCCTGACTAATTTCTGTAGCCTTGTGGAGTTCAACCCCTTCATAAAAAAATTATATAACAAATAAAAAGGCGAAATAAATATCATTCCGCCTTTTTACTTTTATATATTATTTTCAATTAAACCTTAGCAACCTCTGCTTTGGCGAACTTCATTCATAATTGACTCAAATTCTTTATCATCAATAGTTTCTTTATCGAGAAGTTCTTTTGAAATTTTTTCAAGCATATCACGGTTTTCTGAAAGAAGTTGCTTCGCAAGTTCATAACGAGCATCTACGATTGATTTAATTTCTTCATCAATTTCGTAAGCAACCTGTTCCGAGTAATCTCTTTGGTGACCGAAATCTCTACCCATAAACACGTTTTCTTGATTTTTGCCATAAGCCATTGTGCCTAATTTTTCTGACATACCCCAAGCAGTAACCATTTTACGAGCAATATCAGTTACGTTTATCAAGTCTTGAGATGCACCCGTACTTACGTTGTCTTTACCGTAAACGATTTCTTCTGCGGCACGTCCGCCTAAAGATACGGTGATTTTAGCAAGTAATTTGGCTTTGCTTACATGTACGCTTTCATCTTTCGGTCTTGTCCAAGTAACACCAAGAGCCATTCCTCGAGGAATAATTGAAACCTTGTGCAATTCATTTGCTTCTGGTAACAACTTGTCTATCAAGGCGTGACCTACTTCGTGGTATGAAGTCAATTCTTTGTCAGCATCTGTCAAAACTTTGCTACGTTTTTCAACACCCGCAATTACACGGTCAATAGAACGGTCAATATCGTTCATAGAAATCAAAGATTCCCCGTTTCTTGCGGCAAGTAATGCCGATTCATTCAACAAGTTTTGCAAATCCGCACCCGTAAAACCTGGAGTTCTCTTTGCCAAAACTTTCAAATCAACATCTTTATCCAGTTTTTTATTCTTTGCGTGAACCTGCAAAATTTGTTCCCTGCCTTTAACATCAGGAGCATTGATATAAATTTGTCTGTCAAATCTCCCCGGTCTTAATAAAGCATTATCCAAGATGTCAGGTCTGTTAGTTGCCGCAATTACAATAATATTTGTATTTACGTCAAAACCGTCCATTTCAACAAGTAATTGGTTAAGCGTTTGTTCTCTTTCGTCGTGTCCGCCACCAAGTCCGGCACCTCTTTGACGACCAACCGCATCAATTTCATCAATAAAGATAATACATGGTTGATGCTTTTTAGCCTGTTCAAACAAATCTCTGACACGACTTGCACCGACACCGACAAACATTTCAACAAAATCAGAACCTGAAATTGAGAAGAACGGAACATTTGCTTCACCTGCAACCGCCTTCGCCATCAAAGTTTTACCTGTCCCCGGAGGTCCTACAAGTAAAACACCTTTCGGAATTTTTGCTCCCAATTTCATATATTTTTCGCCGTTTTTCAAGAAATCGACAATTTCTTCAAGTTCTTTTTTCTCTTCATCAATACCCGCAACATCGTTAAAAGTAGTCTTAACTTTACTGTCTAAAAGCATTTTAGCTTTGCTTTTACCAAAAGACATTGCCTGAGAACCGCCCGCTTGAATAGCTTTTATCATCAATCCGAAAGTTATTAATCCAAAAAGAATAATGATAAAGGTTCCGATATTACCGGCAAGCTGATTGGATTCTGTAGCTTTTTTAACAGTAATATCAGCATCAGATTCGTTTAACTTTGTCATCAGGGTTTCATCATTCTGCGGGATTTGCACCTTGAATTGTTTTAACGGAACCTGAGATGAATTATAAGGTGTCAAAAACGGTGATACTTTGTTTTTAACATCTTTTGTATCTTTTATTGCATTTGGTTGTTCCTTTGGAATTGCAATAATTTTGTCATCATATTTTTCAATTTTAGAAAAATCCTTATTCTCCAACTTTTGAAGAAAATTTGTGTATGAGATTTCAGAGGTATCGGTTGTTGAACCGCCCATAAAGATAGTTGAAATAAATACCAAAATCACTATCGACAAGATAACATACATACTCATTGATTGATTTTTGTTCATAAAATAACCTTTCAGAATAATTCTCTCTTTTATAGATAAATTATAACTTAAAAAGGCTAAAAAGTGAATAAATTTAGCTTGATTTTATTTTGCCTTAATTTAGATACAAAACCAGAATGTTAAGCACAACATGCAAACCTTACAAGCAAATTAAATCATTGATAAATACATCGTATATACTTATTATCACTGATTAAGAACTATTAACAACATTTAAGCCAATTTGGCAATTTCTCTAAAAAATTTACGTTTATATAAA
>SFZC01000013.1 GCA_004558955.1 bacterium
GGTCTCTTCATGGCAAGGTACAACAAGGGTTTTGGAAGTTAATACTTTGTTTTAATTTGATTATTAAAGAGATTCCGAATCAAGTTCAGAATGACTATTTGATGAGCCTACCAAGTGGTTCGTCATTCTGGAAACTTAGAAAATTTTTGCGATTAAAAAGAGCAAATAAATTTTCTTGTTATTCAGAATCTGTTTGAAACAACTCACCGTAGGTTCGTTGATTCGTTTTATAAAAATCCGTTTACCACGGGTAATCTTTCAAAATTTTCCAACCGTCACGGCGGATTTTTTCAGCACAGAATCGTCCATTCCCCTTTGTCGAACAATTTGAATTTATGTTTGCATCACTATTATTATACCCATAAGGTTGCATATCATTGCCTTTTTCGTCCGCTATTCGCTGGAAATAAAAAACATCTCTACCCACTTTATTTGGACCTTTTCCGCCGTTGATATCTAAAAAGATTAAGGAAGAAGTCCAATCACTTTTAGGTCCACAAGCAACTAATACAACATAGAAAAAACCATCATTAGAATAAAATGAAACTCTAGTCCATGTCTCTACAACACTATAATCAAAAAAAGAACCATTTGGTTGCAGCCATGGAAACTCAGATTTATATCCACACTCATTGTATGTATAACAAACCGTGCCTTTTATATATGGAGCTCAGTATGTTTTAAAGTAATTATCTATACCCATTACTTTTGCCTCGTCAGCTGCAGGGTCACCAACTTGGTCATAAGACATCAAATACGCTTGTTTAATCACGGAGTATGCACGTTTTAATTTCGCTATGGTTGCACGCTTTTGATAATTTGTTATCAAAGTCGGCAAGGTCATAGCAGCAACAATACCAATAATTCCAAGTGTTATCAATACTTCCGCAAGAGTAAAACCTCGTTTCATAAAGCTCCTTTTTGTAATGTATCATCTTACATATTTATAAGTATTATTGTTGCAAAATGTGTTTATGTCAAGACTTTTAAAATTAGGACAAAACATTAAAAAATTCAGAAAACAAAAAGGGTTGTCCCAAAACGAACTCGCAGAAATCGTAAATTTTTCGAGAGAGCATCTTGCCTGCATTGAAACGGGGCGAGAATACATAAGCCTTCGTAAATTATTCCAAATTGCGGATTCACTTGACATTTCACTTAAAGAACTTATTGATTTTGATTAAATTTTTCGTTCAAAATGCAATAAAGACTCTCCACAACTTAACCCAATGTAAAGATTATTTTCCAAAAGTTTTATTTGTGCTATAATTTACACAAGGAGTATAGACACTGGAGGATAGAGGGTTGACTCAACAAAACATGTTTGATCACGGGAAAATCGTTCCTGTTAATATAAGAGAAGAAATGAAGCGTTCGTACATCGACTACGCAATGAGTGTAATTGTCGGACGTGCGTTACCTGACGTTAGAGATGGTTTAAAACCTGTTCACAGACGTATTTTATACGCAATGAACGAATTAGGTATGTATCCTGACAAACCGTTCAAGAAATGTGCTCGTATCGTTGGTGAAGTTCTTGGTAAATATCACCCGCACGGTGACAGTTCGGTTTACGAAGCGTTGGTTCGTATGGCTCAAGACTTCTCAACAAGATATCTTATGGTTGACGGGCATGGTAACTTCGGTTCCGTTGATGGTGACGGGGCTGCTGCAATGCGTTACACAGAGGCTCGTATGCACAAAATTACACAATCAATGCTGGCAGATATTGATTGTGAAACTGTTGAGTTTGAACCAAACTTTGACGGTTCATTGCAAGAACCTTCGGTATTACCTGTAAGGCTTCCTATGTTGTTATTAAACGGTGTTTCAGGTATTGCAGTAGGTATGGCAACAAACATTCCGCCTCACAACCTTAGAGAAGTTGTTGACGGAACGATTGCGTTAATCGACAATCCGAAAATCACTATTCCTGAGCTTATGGAACACATTAAAGGACCTGATTTCCCTACAGCCGCTACAATTATCGGTTTGAACGAAATTAAACAGGCATACGAAACAGGCAGAGGCTCAATCAAAATGTCCGCAGTTTCAGGATTTGAAGAAATTGCAGGTGGTGGCGGACGTCAAACGAGAACGGCAATCGTTGTAACCGAAATTCCTTATCAAGTGAACAAAGCACAACTTATTGAAAAGATTGCAGAACTTGTTAAAGACCAAAGAATTACTGGCATTTCAGATATTCGTGATGAATCCGACCGTGAAGGTATGAGAATTGTTATCGAATTAAAAAGAGATGCAAAACCTGACGTAGTTCGTAACAACTTGTACAAATACACACAACTTGCAACCACTTTCGGTGTAAACATGGTTGCTCTTTGCGGAAAACAACCTCGTTTGATGAATTTGTACGAAGTATTGAACGAATTTGTAGAACACAGAATTGAAATTGTTACAAGAAGAACTATTTTCTTCTTGAAAAAAGCAAAAATCAGAGCCCATATTTTGGCAGGTTTGATTATCGCCTTGGGTTCTATTGATGAAGTTATTGAACTTATCAAATCATCTAAAACAACAGATGTTGCAAGAGAAGGTTTGATGAGCAGATTCGGACTTGATGCAGACCAAGCAAACGCTATTCTGGAAATGCAATTAAGACGTTTGACCGGTTTGGAACAAGACAAAGTTAAAGCCGAATATGACGAATTGTTGAAAAAGATTGCAGAATACGAATCAATTTTGGCAAGCCGTCAAAAGATTTTGAACATCATCAAAACTGAATTGCTTGAAGATAAAGAAAAATACGGCGATGACAGAAAAACTCAAATTTTACCTGACCAAGGCGAAGTTACTATTGAGGATTTGACACCAAATACTCCAATGGCAGTATTTATCACTCATCAAGGATATTTGAAACGTATTTCACTTGATACTTTTGAACGTCAAAATCGTGCAACTCGTGGCAAATCAGGCATTAAAACCAAAGAAGATGATGATATTCAACATTTCTTCACGGCAATGATGCACGACAAAGTGTTGTTCTTCTCTTCTAAAGGTACTGTTTACAGCCTGAATGTTTACGACTTCCCTGAAGGCGGACGTCAATCAAAAGGCTTGCCGATTGTAAACGTTCTACCGATTGATCAGGATGAAAAAATTACGGCGGTTGTTCCAGTAAGTTCCTTCTCAAATGATTTGAATTTAATCATGTTGACTAAAAAAGGTAATATCAAACGTATTGAGTTGGATAACTTCACAAATATCAGACGTAACGGTATCATTGCGATTGGCTTGGACGAAGGCGACAGCTTATGTTGGGTAAAACTTGCAACCGCAAAAGATGAAATTATCATCGGTACTTCTTGCGGTATGGCTATCAGATTCCCTATTCAAGATTTGAGACCTTTAGGCAGAAGTGCAAGAGGGGTAATTTCAATGAAATTACGTTCGGGCGATGAAATCGTAGGTTGTGACATCGTTCCACAAGATTACGATGCAGATTTGTTGGTTGTCACTTCTGATGGTTTCGGAAAACGTACAAAACTTTCTGAATTCAGAACTCAAAACAGAGGCGGAATAGGTCTCATCGCAACTAAATTCAAAACAAGTGCCTCAAGACTTGTTGCCTTGACTATCGTAAGAGATTCTGACGACATTATGTTAGTCACCGCAAACGGTGTTGTTACTCGATTGAATGCAGGTTCAATTTCACAACAGGGACGTCCTGCAACAGGTGTTAGAGCTCAAAACTTGGGCGATAATGACGTTGTATGTTCGGTTAATAAAATAATTAACCCTGATGAAGACGATGTGACAATCAAAATGCCTCAAAAGGAAACCGAAAAACCGGCAGAACCTGAAGTTCAACAAGCAAGCCTGCTTGATGACAGCAATCAAAAATCAGAATAATAACTAATAAAAAATATAGGCTTTTTCGGAAATCACCGCAAGAGCCTATATTTTATAACTAACTTTTTACGAACGGCACAAATATGAACACTAAAATTAAAATAATATTTTTGCTAATTTTATCTTTTACAATATGTCCCGTTTTTGCATCAGGGTATTATGTTGTAAACAACTTGGACAGAATTTTTACACCCACGACTCAGGCAAATGCGAATGCTGTATGCTTTTTCTATAAAGACGGGAAATATAAATGTGCCTGCAAAGAACCGACTACACTAAAAATTTGGACATCAGGCGACATTACAAGAATTAAAGGATTTTCCTTCAGTCGAAGTTACGGAAATATCAAAGATTGCAATGACGTTGATTTTTCGTTGGGCTTGTAAATTCGCCACACAAAATCCGGCGAACAAATTAGTCCAAATATTCGTCAGTTTCAATTCTTTCAATAAGTTCTTTATATCCGCTATGATTTGAATTTCCGTCATAGCGAAGAAGTCGTCTTTTAGCAATTTCTTTTAAGTAGGCAATTTTGCTTTGGTTACCCTTTTCCACAAAGAACAACATTGCAAGTTTTCGATGTTCAAAAAGTTCATTTTCAGGCATTTTTGCAAGATAATCACCAAAAGTTTCAGGACGAAGCTTTCTGTCCCATTCGTAAAACGGAGTATCAAGAAAACAGAAAGTTTTTGCATAAGATAAAATGCAAGGAGTCCAAGAAACATCTTCATAACGTAAAATTCCTAACGGGTGTGCTTTTACGATTGAAGCCCGATACAATTTGTTCCAAATTGCACAGTTGTAAAAATTCGGAGTGTACATTATATCTAAATACTTATCAATATCGATTGCAATATCTGTCGGGAACGGCAATTTGCAATGCACGGTATATCCACTGTCAACAAGTCGATATAGCGGAGCAATCGCAACATCGCAATCATTTTTTGTAATTGTTTTATACAATTCTTCCAGCATGTTAGGGCGAATCATATCATCATTATCCATAAAGGCGATATATTCACCTTTTGCGGCTTTTATTCCGACATTTCTCGTATCGGCAACCCCACCGTTTAACTTTTGAAGCGATACAACATTGTCATAATTTTGAGCATACCAATCAATAATATCCTGTGTTGAATCCGTGCTACCGTCATTCACGATAACGATTTCAAAATCATGAAAAGTCGAAGATAGAGCAGTATCAATACTTCTTGCGATATAATCTTTAGCATTATAAGCAGGAATAATCAAAGAAATTTTAGGTTCTCCAAATTCAATATTTGAACAAACCACAAAATCAGACGTGCTTATTACAATTTTTCCGTTCGGAGAATTTACATAGGCTTTAACGCAAAACTTTGTATCCACGCTGAAATTTTCCAAATATGCGTAGTGTCGAAGTCTGTCATTAGTTTCAAATATTGGGAATTCAGCCCCTTGCGAATATACCAAAAATCCGTCAGCAACACCTTCAAAAAGCCAAGTTATAAACATTTTGTTATTGAACGATTTATGAACAGACAAAGACAAAAATTCATTTTTTTGACAATCAAAAATCGGTGAAGAATTTAAAATAAGCCTTGCTTGCTTATTATCAAGAGCATAAGGTTTAATTTTATATGAAACATTTTCTTCAAAACGAGTGGTAAGATTTGTCTGTTCGGAATTCAATTTGCCACCAAAATTTTTATCGCCGTTATCTGTGTATAAACGGTATGCCTTAGCGTTCGGATAAGCACTGTAATGAATTTGCACCTGATTCTCGTCTGTTTTGAAAGCAACCGTATCAATAGCATCAAGAATAAAATTTTTAACAGAAGTTTTATCAATAATTATTCCGTTTTTTATTGCCTGTACAAAACAAGCATTTTCTCCGTACGGAAGGAGTGAAAGCGTGACAAAATTTGTATCAAAAACTTTGGCATATTCAACAAAAATTCCGTCAATTTTACAGAAAACTCTAAAATAGTCTGCTTCAACTTTGCTCCAAGACAAATAAACTTTTGCGTTCTTTGCACTAATGCTTAATTTCATATAAAACCTCTTTTTCTTTATTATACCAAAATCTTTGTATTTATCCTAAGATTTTGTTTTATGAAACGATTTTTCCGTTATTTCAAACCATTTTGAATTCATAAAATTTGTATAACTTTTTGCAAATTCAATCAACGCACTAACTAAAACTCGTCCGCTATCTGATTTTCCTAAAAACAAATAATCTCCATTTTGATTTTCACAAAATAAAATTTCCTTGTGCAAAATTTTATCAATATGATTTTTAGGATTTTTCATAATTGTAAACCTCAACCACTCGTGCAAAAGCTTCAAGGTGGTAGTTTTTCGCATCATAAGTTCTTCATTGTGCTGTTGTAAATATTTTGCAAATTCGCCAAGTATCATCTTAATCCTCAAAAGGTGTTGCCGTTGTAAAACAAGTTATATCATAAATCCCGTGTTTGTTAAACTCTTTTATCATTTCTTCAAAAGTTGAACCCGTTGTGCAAATATCATCAATCAAAAGCAGTTTTTTATTCTGGAAAATTTTTGTCGGGTCAACCTCAAACGCTTTGTGTAAATTTGCCAAACGTTGATTTTTATTCAAATTATATTGCGGCTTTGTGTCCTTAATTCTTTTTATACACTCCGTGTTAACCTCATATCCCGAAAATTTGGAAAACTCTATTGCCACCAAATCCATGTGATTGTATTTTCGTTTTTTCTTTCTTTTCGGATAAATCGGAACGGGAACGATTTGAAAATCACCCTCAAGCTCCAATTTTTGCCAATATTCCCACATAAATTTTGCCATATAATATGCCAAATCTTTTTGCCTGTGGTACTTTAGCCCCCTAATCATTTTCTGCAATTCTTTTGAATAAACTCCAGCACAGTAAACTCTTGAATTAAAAATTACACGATTGGTTTTGACAGGCAAAAAATCCAGTTTGTCATAACAATCCGAACACATTTTGACAGACTCTTTCGAACTGCCACAAAAGTAACACTTCTTTTTATATATCCAATCCAATAAACTGACTAAAAAGTTTTTCATAATTAAATGCTAACATATAATTATCACTTGTAAAAACATTTACCTAAAAAAATAATAATTGTGATAAAATATTACCATGAAAAAGATTTTATTAATTATATTTATGGCAATGTTTACTGCAATACCCGCTATGGCAGAAGAACATAATTTGACCTTTCTATATATAAACGGCTCAAATAACAACGATACAAAAATGAAAGACTGGTATATCAAGGGAGTAAATAAATTACATCCCGTGATTAAAAAGAAATTTGAGAAAAACAGTACCGTAAAAAAATGGACAAAAGAAAACAAACTCGTTATTGATGACACCCCGCAAATATTTTTCTGGGGCTATGACAGTAAAACAGATTTGGATTTTGTAAAAGATAGATTAAATATTTCAAAGGCCTTCAGTTCAACCCTTGCTTATGAAATCAGAAGTTTGCTGACTCAATTCATGCACGATGCAATTTGGGTACAAAAAACTCACAATATGCTACCGCTCCTTGATTCTCTAAACGAAGAAGTTAAAGAATTGGCAAAGGAAAACAAAAAGGTTATCCTATACGGATATTCTGCAGGAACTTTTATAAATTACCAATATATGCTCTATAAATTACCTTATATTGACACAGAAAATCTCATTACCATTTTGACAGATGATGAAGAAATTTTGAAATTTGTAAAAGATAACCCGAAAAATAAAACCTGTCTTTCCGCTTTAACCTATGAAAAAGGGAATATCGGCGTACTTTCAAACACCGGGCATTTAGTTTTAAATCAAGATAAAAATCAATTAAAAGCAAATTATTTAAAACTTGATGAAGCTACAGAAAAATACTGTGCACCTGAAGGAACAGTCAAAGCATTTGTAAACTTTGCAAGCCCGATTCCGTTATTTTATTCGGATATTTCTGATAAAAATTACGAAATCACTTTTTACAACAGATATGCAATAAAATATATTTTGGAAAACGGTTTGTACTTCCTGACGGTTAATTTTAGGGAAGACCCGTTAGGATTTCCGACAAGCAGAAATTTAACAATTCCGCAAATTGAACAAGCTCTTGATTTGACAATAGAAAACCCTAAAGGTGTAATTTACGATAACTCAAGCGTTTGGTCAAAACGTTCCGCACTGTTTGCTCACACCTCTTACTGGTCAGCAAGAGGAGTTTTTGCGAATGCGATTGTTAAAAGTTTTGTCAACGGAACAAAATTTGAATATGATGAAAAATATCAAAACAAAGTTTTAAAACAGAAAAAAAAGAAATCAGAGGTATTATAAATGACAAAAACAGAAGAAATGGTTTTATTTGATCCGGGGTTTGCCCAACACACAACAATTTTATCAATCGGAGTTGAATATATTTATAATTCAATAAATCAATTCAAAAACTTCGGTCAAAGAAAAATGAAATTCAAAATGATGTATCCGCAACTAGTAAAAATGGCGGAAGCAAACGTAGGTTTTTGTTTGGGCAGCCTGCTTTGGGCGGTATATATTAAAAACACAAGCGATTATAAAATAGAAGGTAATCCTTGCTTAGGCGGAACTTACGACAAAGAAGAAACCATTGAAGAAGCAGATTTTTCAATAGACTTTTTTGACAAATTAAAAAAAGATGCAAAATACTATATCGGCACAGATTATGAAATCATTCCAAAATTTGTAAAAGTTTTAGAACTTTATAAGGAATTTTTGGTTTTGAATTGCGGTTTTGTAAACACTAAAACCTCAGCAGACATACAACTTCCGGAAGGTTTTGTAATCCCGTCTGAAGAAGATTTAAACAAAATTCATTCAAAAATTCAAGAAGTTGTTAAAAACGGCAAATTGACAGATTTGTTTGAAGTTTGGAATTTGGCGTTCAAAGGATAAAAAATGGATTTAAAATCAAAACTTTATCAAATGTTTATTCTCGGAACTGACGGCGAAAACTACCGTACAGCCTTGCATAACGGACTTGGCGGTTTGATATTTTTTACAAAAGATATCAATTCTGTTGAGCAATTCGAAAATCTAATCAAAGAAGTTAAAACGGCAGGCATTATTTCGCCTTTTTTGTCGATTGACCAAGAAGGCGGACGAGTTGAGCGTACCGAAAACTTACACGGGGGCAAAAAATATTTATCCGTAAAATTTGCATTTGAAAAAGGTTCCGAGTTTTTAAAAAAACAAACCGAAGAAATTGCAAAAGAATTGGTATCTTTTGGCATAAATTTGAACTTTGCACCCTGCATTGATACAAACACAAATCCGAAAAATCCGATAATCGGAGAGCGGGCATTTTCATCAAACCCTGATGAAGTTATTGAGGGCGAAAAAATCGTTTCGAAAGCCTACAAAAATTTCGGAATTATTCCATGCGTTAAACATTTCCCAGGACACGGAGATGCAGAAAGCGATAGCCATTTAACATTGCCTGAGATAAATTTATCACTTGAAACAATGGAAAAATACCACATAAAGCCGTTCAAATTTGCAGTTCAAAACGGGGCGGAAATGGTTATGGTGGCACATCTTCATTGCAAATGTTTTGAAAAAGAGGTAATTCCGACCTCATTAAGCAAAACTACGATTGATTATTTGCGAACAAATTTGAAATTTAACGGCGTTGTAATTTCTGACGATATGATAATGAAAGGAGTCTCAAAATTTGGAGAGGTTGAAGCTTGCGAAATGGGCATTCGAGCAGGTTTGAACATGTTTATTTATAGAAATTCGACAGATAAAACAATTAATATAATAGAAGAAATTTATAAAAAAGCATTAAATGATTCCGAACTTCAAAACAAAATAGAAGAGTCTTATAATAAAATAATCTCATTAAAGAAAAAATACGGAATTGTTAAGTAGCCCTATCGCCATGAGCCACATGACTTCAATTTATGCTCTCGGCATGGCAATGCAGCACCACTCATTTAAAAGGCGTAATTATTATTTATTCTTTTTACCTTCGCCACGTTGTCGAACGGAAATACGGATAGCTGTTCCAAAGAAACCGAAGGCTTCACGCAATTTATTTTCCAAATATCTTTTGTAGCTATCCTTCAACAATTCCTCATTATTTACAAACAAAATAAATGTAGGCGGTTGAGTTTTCGCCTGAGTAATATAATAAATTTTTAATCTCTTACCCTTGAAACTTGTTGGCGGATTTAGTGCGTACGCTTCATTGATAACTTTATTCAACAAACCTGTAGAAATACGTTTTGTACACTGTTCGTAAACTTTAACGCTTTCCTCAAAAATTTGTCCTAAACGTTGTTTTGTCACGGCACTTATAAAAATTTTCGGAGCAAAACTCAAAAACGGGATATCCACTGCCAATTCTTTTTCAAATTTGTTTATTGTATTGGCTTTTTTATCTTCAATCAAATCCCATTTATTAATTGCAACAATCAAGCCTTTGCCTGATTCCGTAATTATTGAAGAGATTTTCTTGTCTTGGTCAGAAATTCCTTCTTTCGCATCAATTACCAACAGTGCAATATCGCAATCTCTAATAGAACGAATTGCTCTATCTACCGCAAATTTTTCAACACCGTAATCAACTTTCGATTTTTTTCTGATACCTGCAGTATCAACAATGGTAAAATCGGTGTCTTTATAAGTAATATGACTATCAATACTATCTCTAGTTGTTCCCGATACGTCAGAAACAATGACCCTGTCCGCATTTAGCAAGGCATTAACGATTGAGGATTTTCCCGCATTAGGACGACCGACAATCGCAATTTTAATTCTTTTATCGTCTTCCGTTTCTTCCAAAATTTTAAAATCGGAAGTCACAAGTTCTAACAAATCACCAACACCTCCGCTACCGTGCAAAGCGGAAATTGCAATAGGTTCACCGAGTGCCAAAGCATAAAAATCGCTAATCATCAGCAAAGATTCGGGATTGTCGCATTTATTTACGGCAACAAACACAGGTTTTCCCGATTGTCTTAAAATATTTGCAATATCATAATCAATCGGATTTATACCGTCTTTTCCGTCAACAAGGAAAATGATTTTTTCGGCTTCTTCGCACGCCAATTTTGCTTGATCAAAAATCGAAACCATAATATCATCTTCATCACCCGGAATAATTCCGCCCGTATCAATTACGGTAAAGGCTTTGTTTTGCCATTCAACATCAAAATAAATTCTATCACGAGTAACCCCCGGCAAATCGTCAACAATCGAATGTCTTGCACCGACAAGACGATTTACGAAAGTGGATTTTCCTACGTTCGGTCTTCCTACTATTGCTACTATCGGTTTTCTTTCCATAGCTTTATTTTATCATGGATAATATATATTGCAAAACTCCCCCAAAAATTTTGCAACAAATTCTCTTTTCATCGAAAAATTAAGAAAATTCTCCCAAATGTTAATTTTTTGTTTATTTTTTTAAGGTTCTTAAAAAAAGATGTTATAACAATAATATAAAGAAGTGAAAAGAAAAATTAAGTAAAGGAGATAAAAATTATGGCTAAAACTATTGGTATCGACTTAGGTACAACAAACTCGGTAGTAGCAGTAATGGAAGGTGGTAAACCAACCGTTATTGCAAACGCAGAAGGTTCAAGAACAACACCTTCAATCGTAGGTTTTTCAAAAACAGGCGAAAGATTGGTTGGTCAATTAGCAAAACGTCAAGCAATCGTAAACCCTGATAAAACAATCGCTTCAATCAAAAGACACATGGGCGAAAATTACAAAGTAAACATCGAAGGCAAAGATTATACTCCGCAAGAAATTTCATCAATGATTTTAAGAAAATTAGCTGATGATGCTTCTAATTATCTTGGAGAAAAAGTTACTTCTGCAGTAATCACAGTTCCTGCATACTTCAACGATGCTCAAAGACAAGCAACAAAAGATGCAGGTAAAATCGCAGGATTAGATGTTTTGAGAATCGTAAACGAGCCGACAGCGGCCGCTTTGGCTTACGGTCTTGAAAAAGATAAATCAGAAAAAGTTTTGGTATTTGACTTAGGTGGTGGTACATTTGATGTTTCAGTTCTTGAAATCGGTGACGGTGTACACGAAGTTTTATCAACATCAGGTGATACTCACTTAGGTGGTGATGACTTCGACCAAAAAGTTATGAATTGGATTTGCGAAGAATTCAAAAAACAAGAAGGCATTGACTTGACAAGTGATAAACAAGCAATGCAACGTGTTAAAGAAGCCGCTGAAAAAGCAAAATGTGAATTGTCTTCAGTATTTGAAACAAACATTAACTTGCCATTCATCACAGCTGACGCTAACGGTCCAAAACACTTAGACTTGAACTTAACAAGAGCAAAATTTGAAGAATTAAGCTACGACTTACTTGAAAGATGTAAAAAACCTGTTGAACAAGCAATTCAAGATGCAGGAATTTCAAAATCAGACATTGATGAAGTTGTATTAGTTGGTGGTTCTTCAAGAATCCCTGCTGTTCAAAAATTGGTTAAAGATTACACAGGAAAAGAACCTAACCAATCAGTAAACCCTGATGAAGTTGTTGCGGTTGGTGCTGCAATCCAAGCAGGTGTATTGGCTGGTGAAGTTAAAGACATCGTATTGTTAGATGTAACTCCGTTAACTTTGGGTATTGAAACATTGGGTGGCGTTATGACCCCGTTAGTTCCAAGAAACACTACTATCCCTGTTTCTAAATCTCAAACTTTCTCAACTGCGGAAAACAACCAAACAGCCGTTGATATTCAAGTTCTTCAAGGTGAAAGACCAATGGCAAGAGATAACAAATCTTTGGGTATGTTCAGACTTGAGGGTATTGCTCCTGCAATGCGTGGTATTCCTCAAATCGAAGTTACATTTGATATTGATGCCAACGGTATCGTAAACGTATCTGCTAAAGATAAAGCAACCAACAAAGAACAAAAAATCACTATTACAAATTCTTCTAACTTGTCTGAAGCCGATATCGACAAAATGGTTAAAGAAGCAGAAGCAAACGCAACTGAAGATAAGAAAAGAAAAGAAGAAGCGGAAATCAGAAACAATGCTTCAAGTATGATTGCTTCAGCAGACAGAGTTATCAAAGACTTTGAAGGCAAAATCGATGCTGCTGACAAATCAAAATTAGAAGAACAAAAAACTGCATTGCAAAAAGCTATTGATGAAAATAAATCAGTTGACGAATTGAAAAAATTGTCAGAAGAATTGCAACAAACAATGTTTGCTATTTCTCAAAAAGCTTACGAAGCAGTACAAAAAGACGGTGCTAACGCACAAAGTGCAAATTCTGAATCAGCATCATCGGAATCTTCTTCAAAAAACAATGATGACGATGTTATCGATGCAGAATATGTTAAAGAATAATCAAAAATTCACCTTTAAACATAATTGTGGCGAACTTCCAAATGAAGTTCGCCATTTTTTATAATATTTTCCCACTCTCTACCTCAAATTTTTCTGACCAATAAATATTGTTTATAAAAATTATTCATGTGATATAATCAAACTATGAACGAGAGCAAAAGACCGAGTTTTACAACTCAAAACAGATTAATTATTTTCGGATTAGTGTTGAGTACCTTGTTAATAATGGCAATTGCACTTTTTGCCATTGTTAATATTCAAAAAAATATCAACGAAACATATCAAAGTTTCGGACAGGTAATTTCTAAAACTTTGGCGATTGAAAGCGTTGAAATCACTAAAAATGCCTCAAAATCTCAAGTTTCAGGAATTTTAAAATCACACTCGGATTCAATCATAAAATCTCACCCCGACATTGTTTCAATAGAATTTAGGGACAGTGACGGAAAGGTTATTTACAGTGCCAAAGAAAAGACTTCTAAAGCCACTAAAAAAGGTGGGCTTTCTGTGTCTTCACCGATGATAGATTACCGAACAAATACCACTATCGGCTCGGTTACCATAGGGCTTTCAGGCTCGTTTATCAGCAAAATGTCCTCGACCACCAGAATGTCGATTTTGTTTGTTTTTGCTATTGTTTGGTTGGTTTTTGCATTTGTAATTTTAATAAATACCTACCTGATAACAAGAGAATTAAGAATTTTGCACGATGGAGTTCGCAGAATTTCCTCAGGTGAATTCGGATACAGAATTGAAGGTAAAGACGTAAGCGAAGAAGTTAGAGAACTTTTCAACGCATTTAACGATATGTCGGTAAGATTGAACGTTTACGAAGAACAAAACGTGGAACAATTGACGCTTGAACGTAACAAACTGGAAGCAGTTTTGATGAGCATCGTCAACGGGGTTGTAGTTTGCGACAATAACGATAATGTCGTTTTGTTAAACAACCACGCTAAAGAGCTTTTGGCATTGCAAGACGACCAACTTCTTAACACGGATATTCAGCAATATGTTGACACCGAAGGCGAATACTGTTTTGCTGAAAAAATTAAAGAATACAAAAACTTGTCACTCGGCGAAAAATCTTCAAAACCTGTGACCTTTAATATTAAAATTGACGGAAGAGTAATTAAATCAATAATTTCACCAATGTTTTCACAAAGCGAAGACTACTTGGGCTATATAATCGTATTGATTGATGTTACAAGAGAAACGGAAATGGATCAGATGAAATCACAATTCATATCAAATGTTTCCCACGAATTGAGAACGCCTGTCACTGTTTTGAGAAGTTACATTGACACCTTATACAATTACGGCAACGAATTTGATTACGAAACCCAAAAAGAATTTATCGGAACGATTAACACGGAAATTATCAGACTTAACAGTATGGTTAATGACATTTTGGACTTTTCAAGACTTGACTCAAACGCTAAAATTGAAAAATCCGAAAACGATATTTCGCAACTTGTTGATGCCTGCGTTTCTCAGGTTGAAGTTTTGCTAAAAGAACACAATCTAAAAATTGAAGTCGAAAAAGAACCTGACATTCCATTGTTGATGTTCAATTACGACAGTATCGCAAGAGCCTTGACAAATTACTTGTCTAATGCGATAAAATACGCACCGCAAGATTCGACAATCCAAGTTAAACTGTACAAAGAAACAGACAAAAACTTGGTTACGGTAACAGTGCGAGATGAAGGAATAGGCATTGCTCCTGAATTTCAAAAGAAGGTTTTTGAAAGATTTTATAGAGTGGAAAACAAAACTCATAGTGTAAAAGGCACCGGTTTGGGCTTACATTTGGTCAAAACAACTATCGAAAAACACCATAACGGACACGTTTTTGTAAACTCAAAACCAAATCACGGCTCTACCTTCGGATTTTCGTTACCGATTGACCTCTCACTCGTTGAAACTAACGATAACGAAGACGTGATATAAAAGCTTGTGAACAGAAAAAATGACAGATTTGTAAGCATAGCAAAGCCCTCGTCATTCTGAAAACTTTGAAAATTTTTGCAAAAGTAATGAGCATTTAATTTTCTTGTTATTCTTCTTCGGCTTCGCCTACGCATACAGGCTCACTCAACTCTCCACAGGTTCGTTGGTTCGCTTTGTAACAATCTGTTTAATATCGTAACAGATTCCGGATCACGCACTCACTATCGTTCCTGCAGTCCGGAATGACTTTTTGGTGTGCTTACCAAAAGATTCGTCATTCTGAAAACTTAGAAAATTTTTGCGAATTGCAATGAGCAAATAAATTTTCTTGTTATTCAGAATCTGTTTTTATATATTTAACATTGAACTCTTATTTCTACCACCCAATGTAGGGCGGAATTGCTTATTCCGACACCATAAAACTTAATCCTTTTTATTATTAATACTTTCTAATTCTGCATTTAGGGTTTTTATTTGAACTTCAAGTTTTGTACGTTCGTCAATCACTGTATTGAAGGCTTTTTCAAGGGTTTTAATTTTTGCTTCCAACACATCAACTTTTGACGCATTATTTTGCCCCGTAATTGAAGTTTTTTCGAGTTCTCTTTCATACGCTTTGACTTTCGCCTTTGTCGCTGACAAGAACATATAAATTATTCCCGCCCCCGTAAATAATCCCGCAAGCATTACAAGTATTGTATAAGAGGATAATCTCATAACTACACTCATTTCTGTAGGTGTAGAACCAATAGCCTGATGTGCATAAATAATTTGTTGATAATTACCCCAATTCATAATTACCAAATACAACACTACAAGCAATAATATTATACTTAATATAAAAAACGAATTCTTCATTTTACACGCTCCCGCTTCTGAAATAACTCAAAACCTTTGCAAGTTTTTCGTCAGGTTCAATTTCTAACTCGATTATATCAGAGGAAAAAGGTTTTGCAAATTTTAAGTAAAAAGACTGCAACACCTGCTCATCGGTTTTAACTTTTCCCTGTCCTGCACCGTACAAGGTATCATTATAAACGGGGTGATGTTTAAAACTCGTATGAACCCTGATTTGATGAGTTCTTCCCGTAATCAAATTCAATTCAACATAAGTTACCTCTTTATATCTTTCAATGACTTTTAATTCCGTAATACTTGGTTTTCCGTCAGGAGTAACAGTCATTTTATGCGGTTTAGTTTTATGTCGCCCGATAGGTTCGTTAATAATATCTTCATCAAGCGGATAAACACCCTTCAACACTGCATGATATTTCTTTGTCATATTATGTTCTTTAATCATTTGAGCAAGGTATTCGTGAGTTTTATTGTTCTTGGCAATCATCAAAAGTCCCGAGGTATTTCTATCCAATCTGTGAACTATTCCACGTCTGAACTCTCCGTTCAAATCAGACAAATTTTCGCCATATTTATACAACAACGCATTAACCAATGTTCCTGAGGTTTCAAGCGGGGTCGGGTGAGTAAGCATGCCTGACGGCTTGTTCACAACAAGCATATTTTCATCTTCCCAAACAACGTCTAACGGAAGTTTTTCGGGCAAAATTTCCAAACTTTTTTCTTCAATCAGGTTACCAAATTCAATACTGTCTTTCTCTTTCAACAGGTAAGATGGCTTTTTAATCTCCTGATTAACCTTTACCAAACCCTTTTTTATGGAATTTTGAATCTTTGAACGGGAAATTCCGTCATACAACTCCGACAAAAACAAATCTAATCTTATATTATCGTTGTTTTCATCTATTATAATAAGCATGACTATTTACCCTTTGAGCAAAGCAAAATTCCAATCAAGGCAATAACGCCGATTGTTATAAAAATGTCCGCAACGTTAAATATCGGGAAATGTAAGAAATTCAACTGGATATAATCTCTAACATAACCTAATACTATTCTTTCGTGACAATTACTCATAATCCCTGCCGATAACAGACCGATAAAAGACACCGAGATTAAGTGAATAGCCTTGATGTGATTGTGTACATAAAGAAATAAAAATGTCGTTGCAACAATAGCTACAATTATTAAAAATTCCCTTGCATTTTGCAATAAACTGAATGCCGCACCCGAGTTTTTCAAATAGTGCAAAGTAAATACGGCATTTGAATAGTGATGTCCGGAAGTTAAATTATCTACAATTAATTTTGATGAAAATAATGCCAAAAATAACCAAAATATAAAACAAGCTATTAAAAACAAATATTTTCCGATTGATGTATTCATTTATTTATCTTCCTCTATCTTAATAAAATTATTTTTCGGGATTATATTAACTCTCTTCATCACACAAGCAAGCCCTGCCATATAGATTCTGTAACTTTCTGCAGCAGAACCGTTTTCGATTTTTGAAATAGCAAGTGATGCCACAGCGTATTCGTTGATATTATCCGAATTTGCTTTCAATACACGTTCTAAAGAATGCTCGGGATTAAGAGCTCTCAGTTCGCTTTTCGGTGGTGTTGTAGGATAAGTCACCGGGTCACGGTCGATAGAACCCACAATAAAAGTATTTTCATCTGCATCAACTTTTACTGTTGCAGTGTATTCGTTGCCCGAAAATACTTGCGAAGGTGCTTGAATTTCAATTTCCATAAACCTCGCATCACCATATAAAAGTGAAGATTCATCAGTTACGGCTGTTTCAGCTGAGATATACCATTTTGAATTAATCTTCGTCAAATGATATATTCCTTGAGATTTTGAATGAATTTCGCCCGCTATTGAAACACCTTCAATTTTCTCATAAACCGTACCTGTCGCAGTTTCTTCAACATTAACACTTGCATAATCCCCATTTACGTTTACCGAAACGATTTTTGTAGTGTAAGATAAATCGGCACAATCTTTCCAAGTTGATTCTATACTTTTAAAATAGGCTTCTTTATTAAAGCCGTCACTATTAATATAATTGTCAGCATAAAATGTTCGTAAGCCTTCCAAATTGTGCGAATTTGCATACTCAGTGTGCTTTGCAAACAATTCTTTTATGTCTTTTACATTCTGTTTATTTATTTGTTTTTGTTCTGCTCTATAACTTCTTGTTGAAATCAATGAAGCTTCTGACGGCATGGTCACGCAAGTCAAACCGATTACAACCAAAAATAATGATAATAATATTTTTCTCATAGTTTTATTATAATTTAAAATCTTAAAAAATCTAATAGATTAACTAATGTAAATTTTATTCTCGTTAATAAATCTTAAAATAATGTCATAATTACACTAATTACGGGTATATAAAATGTATTGGGAGTTTATGATTTTACACTAAGAGGATATAGATTTATGGAAGCAATTTTAAGACAACAAAGAACATTTGATATAGCATTAAAAGTAAAAGAGATCAGCGAAATGTGCAGAATTTCGAGAATTGAAAAGTTAGTTTCGGATTCACTTGAAACCCTGTCAAATTCAAGCCCCGTTAATTACATCGGCGAACTTAACAAAAATGACGTAATGCACTAATTCTTTGTAAATAAATATTTAAAAATGTCGTAATTGAATTTTTCGTGCTATCATAGTACTGTTATAGTAAAGGAAAAAGATATGAGTTTAACAGTATATTTAGGGATAGACGTAGGTTCAGTAACCACAAAACTTGCTTTGGTAGATGAAACAGGCAAATATGTTGACAGCGTAATGCTAAAAACGGCAGGTAAACCTGTAATGGCAGTACAAACAGGCTTGAGCAAGTTGTACGAAAAGAGATTAACCGATTACGAGGTTATGGGTGTCGGAACAACAGGTTCCGGTAGAACTTTGGCGGGTGCATTGGTCGGTGCGGATATCGTTAAAAACGAAATCACAGCCCATGCCGTTGCTGCAAGTACAAATGTTCCTGGAGTTCAAACAATTTTGGAAATCGGCGGACAAGACAGTAAAATTATTATCTTAAGAGATGGTATTGTTACCGATTTTGCTATGAATACTGTTTGTGCGGCAGGTACCGGAAGTTTCTTAGACCACCAGGCACAAAGATTGAATGTTCCGATTGAAAAATTCGGTGAAACAGCACTTCGTTCTTCAAACCCTGCAAGAATTGCGGGAAGATGCGGTGTATTCGCAGAAAGTGACCTTATCCACAAACAACAACTGGGATATCCCGTAGAAGATTTATTATACGGACTTTGTCAGGCTTTGGTTCGTAACTACTTGAGTAACTTGGCATTAGGTAAAGAACTTTTACCGACTGTATCTTTCCAAGGCGGTGTCGCTACAAATACAGGCATGGTTAAAGCGTTTGAAGAAGCACTTAATACAAAAATCGTAGTTCCGGAAAATCACCAAACAATGGGAGCTATCGGTGCGGCATTACTTGCAATGGAAAACCACCAATACACAGAAGTTGCAACAAAATTCAAGGGGTGGAATGTTGCTGATATGCACTTTTCTTCAATCACTTGCGGTTGCACGGGATGTTCAAACAACTGCGAAGTTATTACCATTGTAGAAGGCGTAAACGAAATTCAACATGTAGAAAAAATTAAAGATGTGAAAGGCAATATCATCGCTCGTTGGGGCGGAACTTGCGGTCGTTGGGATATTAGCTAATCATTAGGATAATTTGCGTATGCAAAATTTTGGACGTAATATACAACCACAGAGAACTTCTATTTTAAAGGAGTTATCAAACGGCAATGCTGAATTGGGGCAGGCTGTAGGGTTGTTGCTTAATGAAATGGTAACGCAAAGCGGAATCACCAATCCGAAGGCTGAAGCGTTTGAAGTTTTGCCAAATTCTTGGCGGCGATTGGCGGACAAACCAGACAAAACACCCGAGGATATAAAAAAACTTGATGATACGCTAAAAGAAGAAATTCAAAGTATCGCCGAGTCTTATCTTCTGTTTATTGCAAGAGAAACGGGAAATTTAACGGGAAAACTTGATTACGCACAGTATGAAGCATACCAATTTCGCTACAGATTCGGACATTACGACCTGATGAATCGTCCTGATTATTTTGCAAAAATCAAAGTTCAGATAAGAAACGGGTTTAATAAATTGTCGGCTCACGGGGAATTATCCGGCGACAATTTGGTTGATAAACACGATATGGCTGCCTACATTTACGCAATGGCAACAAAAGCTCGCAGAGGTCCGAAAAATCAGTTTTTAGGGTTTCAAATTAACGGGATTATCACACCCGAAGAATATGCCGTCAATGAGGCAAACTTATTTGCACCCGAAGATAATTTATTTTCACTAAAAATGCGTATTGCTTACAAAATTTTACACAATACATTATAGGAGAATGTTTATGAAAAAGATTTTTACGATAATTTTTGCATTATTTTTCATTCTAAACGGAAACAGTGCGTTTTCTGTTGAAAACATAGTTAGCCTTGATGAAGAAGAACAAACTTCTCAAGAACAGGTAATTACAACCAACGAAAATATGGCAACACCGTTAGAAGTGGAAGTGGTTTTTGATTGGCTTGATTTATCTCAGGCAAAAAGAGAGGAGCAAATAGATTATTTTAAAAGTCAGCTTTTTGACAACAATTCAAGCAAAATTTACTTTACAAAAGACGAATTCAAAAAGAATTTCTCAAACTTTATGAAGGATAAAGATTTCAAACATCATTATATGTTGACAAATAACGGAGTAACGGAAGACGAAACCGCAAAATATTGTGCATTTTTCTACAAGAAAAATACCCTTGTGATGTACGCAATTCAATACAAAAACGACCCACAACATGCGTTTTACTACACAGCGTTTGGCAAAATGTACTACACGGACGTAATGTCTGATGAATATCCGAACTTTCCTTATACCTCAATGCAATATGACAGAAACGGAAAACTTAAAAGTGCAATATATTTTGTAACAAAAGATATGCAATATATGTTCGGACCGGAAAAAGAATTTCAAGGCATTTGGTACAAAGACAAAATGTATGACAAAAACGGACGCCAAACCCTTACCCGCACAAACTGGTAGGGCGGTTTGTATATGATTTTTCTTTGTGGTAACCTGTAGATGTAGAATTTATGAGAGTTAGTATATGAATATTGATAAAGACAAATTGATATCTTCAATAAAAAAGATAACAGAACCTGGGGTTTTGGTTATTGGAGATTTGGCACTGGATGAAATGATTTACGGCGATGCTGAAAGAATTTCAAGAGAAGCTCCCGTTTTGATTTTGCAACACACTAAGACAAAATTAATCTTGGGTGGAGCCTCTAATGCTGCTCACAACGTTGCAACTTTAAACAACGGGAAAGTCGGCGTTATCGGAGTTTCAGGAGATGATTATTATTCTGAACTTTTGTTTGATACTTTTGACAAAGCAAACATTGATTGTTCAAAAATTGTTAAAGATAAAAACAGAAAAACCATTGTAAAAACAAGAATTTCAGGCTCAATCACCACCTCAATTACTCAACAAATAGTGAGAGTTGACCGTCAGTCAAAGGGACAAATCAGCGAAGAAACTGAAGCAAAAATCATTAAAAATATAGAAAAGGTTTTGCCAAACTATGATGTTGTAATTCTATCAAATTATCACATCGGAACCTTGACGGAGAAAATCATAAAATTCACGATTGATTATGCGAACGAATTAGGCAAAGCGTGCGTAGTTGATGCTCAAAGAGATTTGGGGACTTATGCAAACGTAACATCAATGACTCCAAACTTGCCGGATACCGAAAAATCAGTAGGATTTAAGATTGAATCGGAAGAAGATTTGAAAAAAGCGGGCGAAAAATTGTTATCCCAAACCAATGCAAAATCAGTTTTGATAACTTGCGGTGCTGACGGAATGTTTGTGGCTATGCCTAACCAAAATTATACAAAAATTCCTGTTTTCAACAAATCTGAAGTATTTGATGTTACAGGTGCGGGTGATACGGTTACTGCGGTTTATTCGTTGGCTTTGGGTGCGGGAATTGACCCTGTTTACTCGGCACTTATCGGTAACGTTGCGGCAAGTATTGTTGTTCGCCAGTTCGGTTGTGCAACGACAACGGTTGACGATTTATTGAAAGCCATAAACGGTTTAAAGATTTAGATTAAGAAGGAGACTTTTTTAATGGAGAAGTTAAAAGAACTTTTGAAAAAAATCAGATTAGTGGATGCGATAATTGTTTTATGCGTATTTATTGCACTTGGGGTAGGTTTTGTAACATATAAAGGCTACAGACAAACTGCAAGCAAACAAATTGAAGCAACTTCAAACATCGTATTCAAAGTTTACATGAGAGGGGTAACTTTCTCGGGTAACGACATTCCAATCAAAAAAGGTGACAAAACCTTTATCAGTATCAGAAATGTACCATATTCTGATTTGGAAATTTTGGATGTAAAAGCAGACAGAAGAAAAATTGTTTTGCCGACCTTGAACTCTAAAACTTTGGTTATCGTCGTTGAAGACGAATCTCAACCTGATTTGTATGATGTTGTCGTAACATTGACGGATAAAGCAAAAATTACAAAAGACGGTGCTGTTGTCGGCGGTAACAAAGTAAAATTAGGCTTGCCAATCACTTTGGAAGGCCCTGATTACAAATTCACAGGCTCAGTTTCCGACATAAATATTGTTGATGCAGTTAATGAAAATTTAGGTAAAGATATAAATACGACAGATGATGTTCAATAAAATTTTTAGTTTTAGCCAAAACAAATTGGGTTGGGTATATAAAAACAGTTTATTTTTACAAAAAATTGATTGGTTTATTTTGCTGTTTATCGCATTAACCTTCATTACATCAACCGTAATGAGTTCTGATGCGATAGGATTTTTTGCACTGATAGTAATGTTTTTGACTTTTGTCAAATTATTGACAAAACCGAAGGAAAACTTATCCTTCCAAAGCTTTGAAATTTGGTTGATTGCATACTTTATGATAGTTATTATAAGTTTGTTTGGTTCGACCTTATTTTCGCTGAGTTTGAAAGGATTTTTCAAGACCTTCGTTTATCTTGGATTTTACTTCTCGGTAGCACAATATTTAAAAAATCACAAAAACCATACTCTTTGGATTTTAGCAATAATCGGCTTGTGTACGGCAAGTGAAACAATCGTTGGATTTATGCAAAGTTTCTTGCACCTTGATGAGATTTCAACTTGGCAAGACACCTCAAGAATAAATCCTGAGGACGTAATTTCTCGAGTTTACGGAACTTTACAACCGTTAAACCCTAATTTATTTGGCGGTTATCTGATTGCGGGCTACCCGATATTCCTCGGAAGTACCTTATATTTCGGATTAAAAAAGAACCTTCATGGAGTCGGAATTTCGTTAATTTTGGCATTGCTCGGAGTTTACACAATCTTCCAAACAGGGTGTAGAGGTGCATATTTGGCACTAATGCTGATTTTTGGTTGTGCATTTCTGATTTCTGCAAAATTCTTTTGGAACAAGTATAAAAAACTTTATACATCGTTCATTTCAACAATAATTGTATTATTTTTCTGTGCAATAACTTGTGTAAGTTCATTAAGACACCGATTTATGTCAATTTTTGCAATGAGAAACGACTCTTCAAACTCGTTCAGATTTAACGTGTATAATTCTGCGATTCAGATGTTCAAAGACAACTGGCTTTTGGGTATCGGTGTCGGAAATAAAAACTTTAGAGAAATTTACGGTTTGTACATGAAAACAGGGTTTGATGCATTGAGTGCATATAATATTTATCTTGAAATAGCAGTAGAAAGCGGAATTTTCGCCTTGATTGCATTTTTAGGATTTTTATTCACCTTGATTAAACGTGCAATTTCCTACATATTTAACTCTGAAAATATTGAACAAATCATATTTGTTTCAACCGCAGTAATCTCAATATTAGCAGTATGCTTTCACGGCTTTGTCGATACAATATTCTTCAGACCACAGTTGCAATTCGTATTTTGGGCATTTGTAGCAATCATTACCGCAAATATTGAAAATACTAAAACAATGAATGCATAATTCAAAAAATTGTAATACTACTAAAAAAACTCGCAAATATATGCGAGTTTTTTAGTTTAAATTTTTCTAGCAAGTCCAGCAACACCTGCCATACATAGGCATACACGAGGACATATAAGGCATACATTGTTTTAGTATTTTCAATATTTG
>SFZC01000091.1 GCA_004558955.1 bacterium
ATGTGGGGAGCTGCGGATGACGTTTTGATAAAAACCACTGTTGGGGACGGCACTTGTAATGATAGCGATTATGGTTGGGGCTGTTCATATTATTATTTACATAACAAGCCGTAATCAATTAAGGGCAAATTTCAAAACTGATGAAATTTGCCCGCTTTCGGATTTTTACTTTTGTTTTGCTTCCCAGCCTTGAAAGGTTGTGCTTGCTTGTAAAAATTGTCTTGAGGTTTGGTTTGGAGTTGGTTCGGGTTGAGATTTTGCCAATTTGTTGTATCTGTATTTTGTCCACAATCTCGAAACTCCGCTCAGGGTGAAGCCCATTGCCACCAAACTGAACAAGAATGGCACGCCCGTGATTACTGATTTTTGTTTGATAAGTTTTGAAAGTTCTTCATTTGCGGTTGTTTTATTTTGTTTTGCCAAACGTTGTGCAATTTGTGGCAAATCCTTGCGGGACGGTACGTTGTCAAGTTTTCCTTCTGCATTTTTCTTGATAAGTTCAGGGTATTTTCCTGTTTTTGCAAGATATTTTTTAAATCCCGCATCCAAAATTGAAGAGCCGAAAATCGTGTATAAAACAACCAGCGGAACTCTTGTCCAAACTTCGTAAAAATCGAGTTTACCTCTGTCTTTTGCGGCACTTGAGTAGCCGAACAAGCCCGTAATGCAGGTTGCTGCAAGCAAACCTTTGCTGAGTGCGAATTTGCCGTTATTGTTCACAAAATCAAGTTTCAAATAATCCTTCAAAAATTCATCGGTATTTTTTGAGTGTATTCCGATTTTGTTCAAGGCTTTTGAAATATTTGCCCCCGGTTCAAGCAAAATTTCTGAAAATTTTTGTGCAAGTTTTGATTTATGACCTTTGGTTGCAAGTGCCAAACCGCTTGCAATTCCTACCACAGAAAGCAAACCTGATTTTAAAATTACGGCTTTTGAATGTTTTTCAACACGATTTTGTTGTGCGGTGTCGGTCGTTTTTTCTTTGTTTAAGTTTGCAACGTTATTGAAGTCACTGATTTTGAAAACCTTTAGAGTAAATAAGTTTTTGGCAAATCCCAGTGCGTATTCTAAGGCGGGGACGGTTACGCAGCCAAGCAAAATTCCTGCTTTTGTTGAGATAATTCTGCTTTTTAATTCTTTATCAAGGTTTGATTTTTTGATTTCTTCAACACTGTTTGCCAAATTTTTTACGACCTTGTCTTGAAGTTTTTTAGGTTGAACTTTTTTGAACAGATTTTTTCTGAATAAATTTTCACCTAAGAACGGGGCTGCGAAATAGAAAATTCCAGATTCCAAAAATTCTAAGAACGTGAATTCCGAGAAATCCGCAACGCTTCTGGATAAAACGGCTTTCGGAAACCAGTTTGTGAGGGTTCCTTGAATAAATCTTGTGTGGGATAAATTTTCCTGAGATTTTAAAAATTTGTCTAAATATTTTGTTGTTTTGCTAAATTCTTTCGGAGCATTACCAAAGGTCGGTTGAGCGTTATATTTTCTGTTGCTGATGTTTGTATTGTTTAAACTTGGTATCATTTTTTATCAAATCCTTTTCATATTTTTCATAATGTAATTTCTAACTAAAAAAGACCACCTTTTTAGGTGGTCTTTAAAATCTTTTGTTTATTACCGAAATCACATTCGCACAAAACAATGACCACCTTCACTCAGGCTTTGCATCATCATCATTTGCATCATCATTGTCATTGCGTTTTGCATTAAATAAATTTCCTTTTTGTTTCTTTGTAAGCTAATATTATAGTAAGCAAATTTTCTTGTCAATTATAAAAAGTGTACTTGTTACAATTAGTTATTTTGTAAAACTTCCGCCATTTTATAGCCTTTTGAGGTCAATCTGTAGCCTGTATCCACGATACTGTAGTTTCCGTCAATGGAATTTACAAATCCGAAAGGGAATTTTGAGTAAATAGATTCAATTAAACCCTCATCGCCAAGCACCAAAATATGCCCCATGAATTTGCGTTCCATATCTTTGCCTTTGATATCAAGCATTGTCATTAGGGTGTGTGAGTTGATTAAATAATCATCGTATCTAACCATGGTTAGTAATATTTTTTTTATAAAATTTGAATCTAATCTCATTACAAACTCGTTTGTCCTTCTTATTTTCAAGTGTAACATCTTGAATTGCTTAATACAATGGGAACTTAACGAAAATCGTCTGTTTGAATGATTAAATAAAAATAAAAAGGTATTACGTTTTGTAAATTTTTTATCAAGAAAATAGCAAAATAATACTTTTAGATGAGTTAAAAGGATATCATACACTTTATAATGTTTAGGATATTATAAACACGATGTTGGGATACTATATCCCAAAGACGAAGGGTTAGAAATTATGGTCGATAACAGATCTGCCGGGTTCTTCGGTATCGGTGGTGCTTTCAATTTTAAGAGCGGTGATATTTCGGGAACAGCAGCAAAATTAACAGATGAAAAAATGGGACAAGGCGGTGAATACTTCTCGCAACGTGGCGGAGCGGAAGAAGATGCACCGGTTCAGAACCCTTATGTTGACCAAAGTGCGGTATTGCGTGCAACCCTGAACTCACTTGCAATGATGAATGTTGCAAATGTCCTGAGTTCACAACGCCGTAAGCCTGTTATCGATGAAGAAGATAAAATTACAGAAGATTTGAAGGAAATTTTAAGATTAAAACACCAACAAAATCAATCTCGCAAAAAACGTGAAGATGAAGATGATTTGTATAGTGAATAAAGGTGGTTTTAATTTTAAGTGTTAGCAATGCCTGACCTACATTTGGCTTAGCAATAGATGTTTAATGTTGAAAAACTCTAACCAGATTCTGAATAACAAGAAAATTTATTTGCTCATTCTACTCGCAAAAATTTTCTAAGTTTTCAGAATGACGTACTATTTGGTAGTTTCACCGATAAGTCATGCTGAATTGGCTAGAAAATGAGTTGTGAGGAACTCGAAAAAATCGGAGTTTTTATTTAAAAACTCCGACTCTTTTTTCAACATTTTTCAAATATTTATTTTTCGTAAATCCAACCGTTAGTCAGGTCAACTTTTAGCGGTTGAAGTAATTTAACGTTCACTACATCTGATGCTGGAACTTCAAGTTTTTCACCTTTGAATGCCCATCTTACGAATTTCATCCACCAGTTTCTGTCTTTTTTGATTTCACCAAGTGCGTTGAACGGTGCGGTTTGGTCGTTTGTTGTTGTAACAAGTGCGTTTTTCAAAATCAATACACCGTTTTGTCTGAAGTATAGTCCAGGTCTTACGTCAATTAATTGACCGTTTAATGCTGCACCTTCTCTAACCAAAATGTAGTGGTCTTTTGTTACATAGTTTACAGGGATTGATGCGGTGTACATTGCTCCGCCTTCTGAAGATTGAGAGCTGATGTAGGTGGTTAATTTGATAGGAACGATTGTACCTACAGGGATTATGCCGATACTGCCTTGTACCGTTGCATCATCAATTACAAAGCCTTCACCGATTTTTTTACGCATTGCTTCCGCTAATTTGGCGTTCGGGTTCAATTTTGCCTGTTCCATCATTTTGTATAGAATTGCGGCAACTTCGGCTCTTGTTGCCGGTCTTGACGCTTCAAGTTCGGCTTTCTTTGCTGACGGTGCTACAACTACCATTCCCAAGATTTCCGCTTTTCCCGCAGGAATCAGGAACCATTCAGGAACATTGTTTGCATCTGCATATTTTTGAGATAAAACTTCTTTTGCTTTTTCTGTGCTGATTGTTTCAGTTGTCAAAGCGTTTACGGCAACCGACAAAGATTCTGCTCTTGATACGGAATCGTTAGGTCTAAATAAATCGCTTGATTTTTCATTGTTAATAAGGTCAAAGTAAAGTGCTTTTTGGATATCTTCGTAAGCCCAATGGGATTCGTCAATATCTGCAAAGTGTACCGGTTGAGCGACTTTTGTATGCTCTTGACCTAGTGCTCGGATTGCCATTGCTGCAAATTCTGCACGGGTTACGTTGGCATCAGGTTTGAAGGTGCCGTCAGGATAGCCGACAATAACTCCTTTTTCCGATAACAATTCAATTTCAGGTGCTGCCCAGTAGCTGCTGCTAACATCAGGAAATGCGAATGCTTGCATTGTTCCTATTGCTAAAAATACTACTGGTAGTAATAATTTAAGTAATTTTTTCATATTCCCTCCTATAAATATACACACAGTAACTTTACCATAATTTTCGATTTTTTAATAGTCCGTCACTTTACAAATGTAACTTTCCGTAATGAGATTTTCTCCTAAGATTACTCTTTGTGTCTAATGTGATTATTCTTCTACAAAATATAATTTAATTACCGGTAGAAAAGGAGTGTTATTTTGAGGAAAAAGTTTGTCGCATTTTGTCTTTTATTTTTGCTTATTTTTAATAATTTTGGGCTTGTAATTTATGCTCAGGAAACAAAGTATCCTAATTATTCTTTTGAATTTTTAGGTAATGATAATTGGGAAAATTTCAATCGAAAAGTCTTTATTTTTAATCTGAAATTGAATAAATATGTAATTCGTCCGATACATACAATTTGGGCGTCAATTATGCCACAGTACGGCATGGACAGAATTAAATCCGTAACGAATAATGTGGAATACCCGATTAGGCTTGTCAGTAGTTTATTTCAACGAGATTTTGTAACCTCGAAAAACGAGACAATAAGATTTTTTACAAATACAATTCTCGGTGTGGGCGGAATGTTTGACCCTGCGAAAAAATTATTCAATATCGAACAGTCTAACGAGAACATGGAACAGGCTTTGGCAGGGTGTAAAATGAAATCTGGCAGATTTTTTGTGTTTCCTGTTTTATCCTTTACCACTCCTCGAGGATTGTTAGGGAAGCTTCTTGATACGGCTCTTAATCCGTGTTCTTATATCGCAACTCCAGTTTTGGCAATGGTGAAGGCTTGTTTGACCCTCAACCGAACCTCTTATTATCAAAATGCGATAAAACTTGTGGAATCTACTTTTGCCGACCCTTACGAGATTGCAAAGATGATATTCGGAATTGAAAATTATGTCAGGTGTGCAAATTTAGACAGAATTGATGTGAAAAATCATTTGTTTGTGCCGTATGTGGAAGAGGTTGAGAAAACCGTTGAAAAACCTAAGGCGGATGAAAAATCTTTGGCGGTTAAAAAACAGACAGAAAATGATATTGTTAAAATCGAGGTATCTTCAGAAATTGTGACGCCTGATTTGTTGTATGGCGGAGCAGTAAAAGATGAGGGACTGAAAAATTATGGTGCCGAGAATTTCAAACTTATCCCTGATATTGCGTTAAACGGCTACAATCCGCAAAGTCCGGTTATTGATTCAATGCGAACCGCACTGTTTGAAAATCCTGAGGTTTCAAAATCAATCTGGAACGGTTTGTCCATTTGGAACAGAAGTTTTACAAACCGGATAAAGAATTCTAAAATTGCCGTGACAGACGGAAAACCACCTTATACTTATTATTATATTCTGCAAAAACACACTTCACATTCGCCGCTTGCGATAATTTATCCGTCTATCGGAGAGGGGATAAATTCAACACATTCCGTGCTTTGGGCAAAATTATTTTATGATGCGGGGTATAGCGTAATTATTCAAGGAAGTCATTTTCAGTGGGAATTTGTAAAAAGTATGCCTGACGATTATGCTCCCGGTATTCCGTCTGTTGATGCACAAAAAATCAGAACAATTACTGCTAAAATTATTGAGGAATTGTCCGAAAAATATAATTATGAATTTCAAAATAAAGTAGTTTTCGGAACTTCTTTGGGTGCTTTGGTAACCTTATTTGTCGGGGCTGCAGAGTATAAAGACAATACTTTAGGAGATACAAAATTTATTTCAATTTGTCCGCCTGTTGAACTTTTGTATGCGATAAAACAAATTGATAAAAATTCCGAAGATTGGCAAAAAACTCCTGAGGAATTTAAGCAAAAAGTTGCTCAAACCGCCTCAAAAGTCATGAAATTGTACGAGGTTAAGGGGGATTTTGAAACCGAGATAAATAATTTGCCGTTTGATGAAAATGAAGCAAAATTGATTACGGGATTTTTGATGCACCAAAAGCTTTCAGATTTGATTTTCACCCTTGAAAACTCTTCAAAATCTAAAGTTAATTCTGATACTTATTATTATATTAATAATATGAATTTCATTGATTATACGAAAAAATATATTCTCCATGACAATGAAAATATTGATGATATTGCGTTTGAAACGAGTTTGTATTCGATTTCGTATTTTCTTGAAAACAGTGATAATTATAAAATTTATCATTCGGTGAACGATTATTTGACAAATCCTGCTCAGATAAAAAAACTTAAAAATTATACAAAAGATAAATTGACTTTGTTTGATAACGGTGCACATTTGGGCTTTTTATACCGTAAAGAATTTTTGGAGAATTTGAAACAAACTATTTTATTATCTGATTAGTTGTTGACCTTTTGCGGTAATTGTATTTTAATAGGCAATATGGTAGAAATTTTAGGAAATATTCATTCAATAGAAAGTTGCGGAACGGTTGACGGGCCGGGAATCAGGTTCGTTGTATTTGTGCAAGGTTGTCCTATGCGTTGCAAATACTGTCACAATCCTGACAGTTGGTCAACCGAAACAAATCAGCAAATGTCTGTTTCAGAAATTTTGGAAAAATATGACGGTGTAAAAGAGTTTGTCAAAAGTGGCGGACTTACTGTGACAGGCGGTGAACCGTTGATGCAGATTGATTTTGTGACAGAATTATTTAAGGCTGCAAAAGCGAAAAATATTCACACCGCACTTGATACCTCGGGGATACTTTTTAACAAAGGCAATACTGCAAAGATTGATGAATTGTTGAAATATACCGATTTGGTACTTTTGGATATTAAACATATTAATAATGAAGAGCATATAAAATTGACGGGACTTCCGAATACAAATATTTTGGAATTTGCACAATATTTATCTCAAAAAAAGCTTCCAATGTGGGTTCGCCATGTTGTTGTTCCGGAGATTACTTATAATGAAAAATACCTGAGAGAACTCGGTGAATTTATCGGAAAGTTACGCAATGTAAAAGCCTTAGATGTCTTGCCATATCACGATATGGCGATTCCGAAATACGAAAATTTAGGGATAAATTATCCGTTAAAAGATGTTAAGCCTTTGACAAAAGAAGAAGCTCTGAAGGCTCGTGGGTTTATTTTGGAAGGCATAAAACGTTCAAGGTAAAGGATTGCGTTCGATATGGTCAACCAGTGCCAAAACTTTGCCGAATTTGAAATTAAAACACTTTTCAAAATCGGAGTTAATTAGAGTTTTGTAGTCAATATTGAAAATCGTGGGCGGTGTTTTCAGGTTCAGATGTTCAAATTTTTCCGTTGACAGGCGGGTCGTTTCTTTGTCATAAACATTTGAATAGTTTAAACCTTCTAAAATACAAAACGGCATTTGCGGATTTTTGTCGTCCGCTCCGCTACTTAACAGTCCGAAAGTACGACAAATAATTCCACGATTTTCGTAACATGCACACGAATTATTAATCAAAAACGGACATTGGTAGGTGAAAATTTCGCTGTTTTCTTTGAACTTCTTTTTTTTAT